>JAGVMN010000056.1 GCA_020053795.1 Bacteroidia bacterium
ACAATATGGTCCGAACCTACGGTTCTCAGACGACTTTGACAGGTTGTAATTGGATGCACTAAAGTACATCCTTACAATATGGTCCGAACCTACGGTTCTTAACCGAATTATACGATAATGTTGAGTTCCGTAGGAACGACAAATATTGTAACAACGGACTTCAGTCCGTTGATTATGAGGTTAAGAAGCTATGAGTTCCATAGGAACGAAACATTTAGAATTTGTTGCAATGGTTCGACAAACCCTTCGGAACGCGGTAAACAGCAGAGGGCAAATCTTTAGATGGCGGGCATAGGACACAAACAAGAGGAGAAATAATTCGGCAACTTTGTTTAATGACGATTCCAATCATGCAAAATTCATTTCATGAGCAATTCCGTTTGTCTATTATGGAATAACTCACCCCATTCCTCATGAAAATATATTTGCTTCTAATCAGCTTGTGTATTGGTCTTAATTCATACTCTCAAAAGGCAAACTTTATAAAAAATCCGAGTTTGATTCAGTATCCCTTCAACGCCATTATTCGATAATTATCCACCCTCCGGATACCTTATTTTCCAACCATATTGTCCAAGGTCGTCATGTTCCCAGTTTTAGCAAGAAGGTTACCGGACTACATCTTGAAATGTATCAAAATCAAGTTCGCCTGAAGTCCTATGTTGTTATAGAAAAATTAACCGGTCTTTATTTCCGATACAGGGATGGCAAAGTGGTTGAAGAAGGATTATTCTAGTCTGGCAGAAGGATCTTTTTGAAAAGAGAAACACCTGAATAAACCTGAGTTTTCCTACCACGTTCGAGAACTTTGCAAAGCTTTCAACTACTTCTTATCCGTTCCCTTTTTGCTGGCAGGGTTCGAGATGCTTTCACGCATATTGGTGTCGGCTTCCATATTCTTCATGCGGTAGTAGTCCATGATACCCAGATTGCCATTTCTGAATGCTTCGGCCATGGCCTGTGGCACCTGTGCCTCAGCTTCAATTACTTTGGCTCTGGCTTCCTGTGCTTTGGCTTTCATTTCCTGCTCGGCTGCAACGGCCATTGCACGGCGTTCTTCGGCTCTCGCCTGGGCCACTTTTAAATCTGCTTCGGCCTGGTCTCCCTGTAGTTGAGCACCGATATTCACCCCGATGTCCATGTCGGCGATGTCTATAGATAGTATTTCGAAGGCCGTGCCTGAATCTAGTCCCTTGGCCAAAACCGTTTTGGATATTTTGTCCGGATTTTCCAGTACCGATTTATGAGAATCGGCCGAACCAATGGTGGTCACAATTCCCTCTCCAACCCTTGCCAAGATCGTTTCCTCACCGGCCCCACCAACCAATTGATGGATGTTGGCACGAACGGTCACACGGGCTTTGGCGATCAACTGAATCCCGTCTTTAGCTACCGCAGCCACCGGAGGCGTATTGATGACCCTTGGGTTTACTGAAAGCTGAACGGCTTCAAAAACATCTCTACCCGCAAGGTCTATAGCCGTTGCCATTCTGAAATTCAAAGGAATATTCGCTTTGTCGGCACTGATCAGAGCTTTGATCACATTGTTGACATTACCACCCGCCAGGTAGTGGGTTTCAATATCATTTATCGTCAGAATGATTCCGGCTTTTGTAGCGGTGATCATTGAGTTGACGATCAACGAAGGTGGCACTTTTCTGAATCGCATCAGCACCAATTGCAGAATGCTGACCTTGACGCCTGACACCACTGCGGTAAACCACAGGTTGACTGGGATGAAGTAGAAAAAGAGAATGATGATGGCAAAAATGCCCGCAATCATGGCAATCAGAAAGATAGTTTCCATAGTGTTACTGTTTTCGTTTTACGTAAATTTTATTCAACTTTATTTGAGTAATTTCAATTTCAGTTTGGGGTTCTATAGGTTCATCGGGACAAACCACTTCCACTCTTTTTTCGTTGATTAAGGCTGTGCCCATAGGTCTCAAAGCTGAGAGACTGATACCCGTATCGCCCGGTTTAAGGCTTTCAAAATCTATTTCATTCATCCGGCCTTCGAGATTTCCTTTCAGGCTCATCCGATGCCATGCACCGGAACGCAAGGCAATAATGACACCCAGAACCGACGCCGTAAAAGACCCGAACAAAGCCCAGTTACCCGCCACGAAACCATAAGCATCATAAGTCTTGTAAATTCCAAAAGCCATAAATAAGACACCCAAGGCACCCACAATAATTCCGGGCGTGATCAGCACTTCTACCAAAACCAGCAAAAAGCCGATAATTAGAAACAGAATGATCAGAGTAATTGTCATGATTTTTTGAAGGCTCAAACCTAAGCAAAATTTCCAAATGAATCGGGAGCATTTTTTAGAATAAAAATCAGATAAAGGATTCCCTCGTCGAACAAAACAAAAAGAGCAACCCATTACAGGTTGCTCTTATAGCCGGCTTATTGATTGGGGATAATTACAATCAATGTCTTTTTGATTTTAAGGAGTTGTCGGATGCAATCTTTGTTCGACTGTCTTTTTCATTTTCCCTCTGCAAACCAACAGGAATCATATCGTCTGAACGAATTGAATCCGGTAAACCAACTTACTATTTTTTGGAAAAACCGCGAAACCCAAAGCTTATCGCTTCCTGAGTTGCGTTAATCAATATTACACCGGCCAGTTGGTTGTATTAACCGCTTTCGAAATCAAGATGAAAAAAGAAACTATGCTTGGACTCTTTTGTTCAAAGCCTTCAAAATTTTCGAACCGCAACTCCTGAAACCGACGGAGGCATGCGGCATTTGTTGCTCAATCAATAGCCTTAATTCAGGTTTCAGGTCGGGGTGTTGTTTGGAGAGTTTAAAGAGAACCTGCGTGGAAAAGGCTTTTACGGCGATGGCTTCTTCCGGTGAAGCCAAAAACCTGAAACAAATTTCAGCAGCCTTGCCCTGACAGTCCTCCGGAATTTCAATGTCTTTCAGGATTCTGACTGTATTTCGTTTTACAGCATCGTGCAAATCTGATCTGAAAAGATTGTCAACTATATTCATTAAATGTCCGGAAACGAGTTGGGGATTTAATCTGGCACAATCGCCAAGAACCCAGGCAGCCCGTTGAACGACGCGATACTCATCACGGAGAAATAGTTCCATCAATTCGGCAAACCTCCTTTGATCATTGCTAATCCATTGCACCAACATTGTTGTCTGCCGTTTGCTGTGTTCCCGCAACAATTCGTCCCTCAGATTCATGCTACAAAGAAAATTCATTTGTTGCAATGATTCGCGTGTCTGAAAATTCTGATCGGTGGTCAATATCCATTTTCTTTAGGCTGGCTCACCAAACTCGTATCGTACTTGTGAAATACAGAAGGAAAATGTTCAGCTAAGGCGTTATCACAACCGGATCACTGGTTTTTGTAAAAACGCGTCCTTTCTTATCGAAAAATTGGAATTTGTATTGGGCGGATTTTGCTTCAAGCGGTTGTTTATTTAGCTCAAAATACAATTCACCATGTTCCCATGTAACAATAAAGGAACATTGTCTTAAGAATTGGGGATCAAATTTCCTCGCCTTAGTTAACGTATGTCGATAAGTATCATGCAATGAGAAAGAACTTGTTATTTCAGTTTCCAGACTTCCGACAATGGAAAATATTTTCACTGAGTCTAGTTCCCAAATGGAATTTGGTGTTGGGCAAGGGGGAGTTGCATTCGCACTTCCAATCATTTGAAAAGGTGTGTTTGAACTCAATAAAGTTTCCTCAAATTCTAAAACAAACCGTACAGAATCATAAGGAATTGAATCCCTTGTCAATTGGCGGCCGAAATTATTCGAATCTATTTTGAGAATCTGAACCTGCTGTAACCCGACAACATCAAAGAACTGTTGCCCACATCCCCCATGATCTTCATCATCACATGATAGATCCAAATAAAAAATACTTCCTAAGATGATTATCAATTGGAGCTTTGCTTTCACCATTCAAAATTAGGAATTAATCCCAATATTTATGTCACCTTACCTCACCAACCCCGCATAATGCTTATAAAACAGCGGTATGGTTTCTATGCCCTTATAGAAATTGAACAAGCCGTATTTCTCGTTGGGTGAGTGTATGGCATCGCTGTCCAAGCCAAAACCAAAGAGAACAGATTTCAACCCCAGTTCCTTTTCAAACAGGGCAACAATCGGAATACTGCCACCACCTCTTGTTGGTATCGGTTCTTTTCCAAAAGCTTCCTTCATGGCCGCTGAGGCTGCCCTGAATTCTATGGAATCAGTCGGAGTCAAAACAGGTTCACCCCCGTGATGCGGCATCACTTTTACCTTAACCGATTTGGGAGCAATCTTTTCGAAATGATCCTGAAACAATTTGGTGATTTTCTCCGATCTTTGGTTGGGCACCAAACGCATGGAAATTTTGGCGTAAGCCTTCGAAGGCAAAACCGTTTTGGAACCCTCGCCGGTATAGCCTCCCCAAATTCCGTTCACATCCAAAGTGGGCCTGATGCCGGTTCTTTCGTTGGTGCTGAAACCTGCTTCACCCATCACATCTTCAATATCCAAATGTGATTTAAACTTGTCCAAAGAAAACGGAGCTAATGCCAGAGCATCTCTGTCCTTTTTGCTCACCTCCAGCACATCATCGTAAAACCCCGGAATGGTAATACGGCGATTTTCATCATGCAAGGAGGCAATCATACTGCACAACACGTTGATTGGATTGGCTACGGCACCGCCATAAATACCTGAATGCAGGTCTATATTGGGTCCCGTAACTTCCACCTGAATATAGCTTAAACCCCGAAGCCCCACATCAATGGAGGGTTGATCGACAGCCAGCATCCCGGTGTCGCTGATCAGAATAACATTGGCCTTCAGTTTTTCTTTATGAGCTTTTACGTAAATTCCAAGATTGGTTGACCCAACTTCCTCTTCCCCTTCAATCATGAATTTCACATTACAAGACAAGGTTCCTGTTTGCATCATAGTTTCAAAAGCTTTTACGTGCATGTAGGCCTGACCCTTGTCATCGCAGGCTCCGCGGGCATATATGTTTCCGTTTCTCACAGTTGGTTCGAACGCAGGCGTTTCCCAAAGTTCGTTCGGCACTGATGGTTGCACATCATAATGCCCATATACCAACACCGTTGGTAACCTAGGATCAATTATCTTCTCACCATAAACCACAGGATTTCCGGCGGTTTCTTCCAGAACTACATTTTGTGCCCCCGCCTGTTCCAGTTTCGATTTAACAAATTCGGCTGCCCGACGAACATCGTCCTCATAAGCCGGATCGGCACTGATAGAGGGAATTCTCAACCATTCGAAAAGTTCAGCTAAGAAACGGTTTTTGTTGGCTTCTATATAGTTTTTTTGAGACATTTATTTATTTTTTGGCCGAAATTAGAGATAAGGTTTCAAACCAAAGGCATTTCAGACGTAAGTTTGAATGTTCTTAAGCAAAACCATTTATGAAACGCTATTTCGGAAACCTGATTATTTCAACTCTCCTGATCCTTTTTGTCTTTGCCTGTGTAAGAGTCCCGATGACAGGTCGGAGACAGATGAACCTATTACCTGAAAGTGATCTGATGGCCATGAGCCTGACGGCCTACAAAGAGTTTATCTCTGCAAACAAAGTTGTGAGTTCTACTCCAGATGCTGCCACAGTTAACCGCGTAGGACTGAGAATTTCTAAGGTAGTGACGGATTATCTGAACTCCACTAAATATGCAGAACGGGTGAAAGACTTCAAATGGGAGTTTAATTTGGTGAACAACCCTGCGGTAAACGCGTGGTGCATGCCTGGAGGGAAAGTCGTTTTTTATACTGGAATCATACCTTTTTGCAAAAACGACGAGGGTGTTGCTGTGGTCATGGGACATGAAGTTGCCCATGCCATTGCCCGCCATGGAAATGAGCGTATGAGCCAGTCTTTGGCAACCGAATTGGGTGGTTTAGCCTTGAATGTGGCCGTTACTAATAAACCGGCAGAAACCCAACAGTTGTTTACTCTGGCTTATGGTTTGGGAACCAAGGTTGGAGTCATTCTTCCTTTTTCCAGAAAGCACGAAAGCGAGGCCGATCAACTGGGTTTGTATTTTATGTCCATGGCCGGATACAATCCTGCAGAAGCTCCAAAATTTTGGGAACGTATGAACGCCGCAGGGGGCAGCCGCCCGCCGGAATTCCTGAGCACCCATCCAAACCCTGAAACCCGGGTGGCCAATTTGAATAAGTGGATGCCGAAGGCACAGGGCTATTATACCCAGAGTGTTAAACCCTGAAACTTGAGGTCAGCCAATATTGTCTGCACTTTTTGATTTAAGAACAAGGAATAATGATTTTTGATTTTTGAAGAACTTTTAAACACTGTTAAAGATTAAAGGTCCACATCCACCAAATCATTCGCCCGATATTGGCGTCCTTTCCAAACTGTCTTGAAAGGCAGTAAAAAGAATATAGCCGTTATGACCGTATTCAGATCAACATAAATTTCGTAGAGAAAAAGGCTGCTCAAAGAAAATGATTTTATCCCGGCTTTTTTACACAGAGAAGAAATGAAACCACATTGAATGAAAAACTTAATGCCCCACAGCAGCAAGGAATAGACCGGATAGAATACGAGTGTCAACCAAATCAGGGGCATAAATAACCCATATAGAAAAATCAAAACCTTCCAGTTCCAGGGAAGTTCTTTAGCCCCAATCAGCCACCGCTTGCGTTGATGGAACATTTCAATTAATGAATCTATGGCCTTTGCCTTCCCCAATGAACCGGCCTCTAAGACATTTCGCCATTGCCATCCGTTTTTGGTCACCTCTTTGAACAGACGGTAATCCTCTGTAATTGAAAAAGGCATTTTTTCATAACCACCTGTTTGCCGGTAAGCCTCCGCTCTCACGGCCATATTATTTCCAACAGAGGTGCATGACACCCCGAGATTGGCGAAACTCTTAATAAAGCCCATAAAATGCAGCCAGTCTATGGCCTGCATGGTTTCAAAACTGTTACCGGTTTCGCAAATGGTGGTGCCGGAAATAATACCCACTTCATCGGTAAACTCAGCCAATAGGTTTTTGATCCAAAGCGGCGGCAGTTCTACATCTACGTCAGTTATAAAAAGAAATTCTCCTTCTGCTTTCAGGGCCAAATGTGCCAAAACATTAGCTTTGCCACGACCCGCTCCCAAGTTTTTGATCACAGGGATCAGGATGAAATTAGGACTTCCGGCAATAAACTGTTTGATCAATGGAAGGGTATGGTCTTCCGAGCGATCGTCACCAATAAGTATCTGCAATTTTTCGGCAGGATAATCCAGACCGGCCAAGCTTCTCAGCGATCGTAGGATCAGTTTTTCTTCATTGCGGGCTGCCAGCAAAACACTGACTTTTGGCCATTCTTTCCATGTGGCTTTTGGTCTGAACTGACGGATAGACAAAGCCAGCCATGAAACAATCTGTATGCAGCAATAAACCACAACAATGGCCATCCAAATCAACAGCCAGAAGTTCATAGTCCTATTGAGGTGTAGCCTTTCTTTGCCAGTAAATCGAGATACCAGGGAAGCAATTCTTTCAAATTCGAAAGAGCTTTTTCACTGTCGTGAAATACAATGATGCTTCCTGATTTGGTATTTTTCTCCAGTGCTTCTTTGGCCTTTCCCATATTGAGGTTTTGGTCAAAATCTCCGGAAACTACCGTCCACATGACAATGTCGTAATCCCTTTTCAGAGTTTTTATCTGAGACCTGGTGATACATCCATAAGGTGGGCGAAATAATCTGCTGTTTACCAACCGCTGACATTCGGCAGTATCGCCAACGAATTCAACGGTTGACGATTTGAAACCGCTTTTATGGTGCTGCGTGTGATTCCCTACCTGATGTCCGCTTTCTTTTATTAAAGCGAAAGTATCGGGGTACTTCGTAACGTTTTCCCCAATGCAAAAGAAAGTCGCGTCGCAATTTCTTTCATTTAGTTGGTGCAGGACCCATGGTGTAATTTCAGGGTGCGGGCCATCGTCAAAAGTAAGATAGACTGTGTTATCATGGGTTTGTTTTTCCCAAACAAGGGACGGATAAAAAATTCGGAGCCACCAGGGACTACTGAAAAGGTACATGGCGACAAACCTACTTATTTTATGGCAAAGCTCCCCTCTCTGCAAAAGAAATAGAACTATGGTAAAAACTCAAAGGAATAGATTCTGAAACTCATCCTGGTGCTATTGAATCAGAATGATCTACCCGCAACTTACCTCCCTTTCACTACCTCAACTGTTTTCACTTCGCCATTAGCTGTAACCTTTAAGAAATAGGTGGCATGGGCCAGATGACTAAAGTCTATGAAAAAGTCTTTTTGGGTATAATTGATAAAGTCCTGCGTGAACAGTTGTTTCCCTTCTGTTGAGAATAGTTCGAGTTTCAGGTCACCGGCCAGTTTGTCAAAGCGGACGTTAAGCAGGTCTTTAACCGGATTGGGATAAACGCTTATTTCGAAATCGGACGTTGTGAAAACATCAATGATCTCAATATTCTGACAAGAAGTATCGGCACAGCCGATGTCAGATGTTTCTATACGGCAGACCTGATACCTGCCATATTCTTTGAAGGTGTGTTCTACTTTCGGTCCTGCCGGAACAAGCACACGACCGTCACCAAAAAGATATTGTACCTCATTGAGGGTGACAGATGAGATGAAAGCGGTAGTTTTATCAACAGGTATCCTGATATTAAAATCAGATTGCACTTTGTCTATCGCCACTTTCAAAGTATCAAAGGCAGGTTCTACCGTGCATCCGTCTTCCAGTCGGAAATAGTAGGTATCTGTGTCGCCTTCGCTGCCATCGGGCTTTTTCTGAACTTCGGAACCTGAAATAAGTATCCCGTTCATAGTGTATTTATAGCCCGAAGACAGTCCTCCACCTGAAACTAACTTCAAATCTAAAAGAGAAGAAGTACAAGCCCGGAAATCATTTCCGGCATTCAAAGACAAAGGTGGTCTGACGTTGACCTTAATGCTTTCTGACAAGTTTGGCGTAGAACAACCATCGGAAAGACTCACCGAGTAGGTAGTTGTATTATCGGGTTTCACTGTTATAGTACTGGCATTCAGAATACCGTTGCTCCAAACGATCTTCCTTGCAAGAGGATTCCCACCCTGTGGGTTGATGTTCAAAACAGATTCCTGCCCTTTACAAATAGTTGTTCCGTTGAAGGCTACATTCATTTTAAGAGAATCAAAAGTGAAAACATAGAGACTGTCCAAAGCGTCAGCCACTGTACATCCGTCAGATAAACGAAGGGTTAATTTTTGACTGCTCTTTGGGGTTATTCCAAGCAAATTAGTACCCAAAATACTGTTCCATTGAAATTTATAACCCGAAGAAAGCCCGCCGTCAGAGATAGCCACATAAACCACAGGTGTTCCGAAACAAACGGTATCCGGTCCGACGATATTCACTTTTAGCGAATCGCGAACAGTTACTACAATAGATTCATTGAAAATTTTGGTGCTGCAACTATCGGTAAAAGTCAGGTTATAGGCGGTAGTTGTCATTGGTGTAACGAAATGTTTATTTTTGTCGGGCAATCCTCCTGACCAGTAATAATGATAACCATTTGAACGTCCGCCTTTCACCTTGGCAAGCAGTTCGATGGTGTTGCCTTTGCAAATGGTCGTGTCATTTGAAACTGATATTGACAAAGGTTCCCGCATCCAAAGCCTGACCTGTTTTTTAATACTGTCCGGCGAACAATTGTCGAACAACACGGCTTCCCACAACTGGTCAACGTTTGGCTGTATGACTTTCAGGCTTCCGACAGAACTCGAATTATTATCACGCCAAATAAAGAAATACCGAGTACTATCGCCACCTGAAGCTGTTGCATTCAAAGAAAATGTTTGTCCCTGGCAAAGGGTATCATTTTTTGGAATATTCAATGTTAAAGGCGGTCTGACTTCCAGAAAAGGGGTTACTGGTGATGTTCGTTTTCCACATGCATCGGTTATTTCGGCATAATAATAGCCTTCGTCTGTTTCCATCACATTTGTAACCCTGATCCAATCCTGATTGGTAGTTTTCAAAACCGGGGTTCCTGTTAAATTTATTTTATAATACCAATTAATAGTCGGTTTATTCGGGCCGGTATATTTCAGTTCAATAGCCGAATCCTGACCCAGACAAAGGGCAACTTTGTTGTATAAATAGGAGAAATTAATTCCACTGTCAACCTGCAATCTGGCTTCGCGGCTATATTCCTTACTCAGACAACTGTTGGAAGCATAATGTCGGAAAAGTCTATTGTTTTGCGAGGTATTGACATTCAAAATATCCAGTTTCAAAAGGTTGTTGATTCCGACCTTCTGCCAGGTCAGGCCATTGTTTAGACTTTGCTCCCACCATGAAGTGATGACCGCGTTTCCACTCAGTTGTACATCAAAATTCGTATTACCCCCTGTACACACTCTGGAATCACTCGGCTGGCTTGTGAATCTGGGAGGTTTAATGGCAGATACTGGGGTGAATTTGGACGCCAGACTTCTTTCACTTTCGGCTCCATCGGGCCCGATGGCACTAATGGCAAACCAATAAACTACGTCGTTTTGAAGGTTTCTCACAGTAAACTCTGTTCCATTGGTGAACGCAATTTCTTTCATCAAACCTGAATCGTGCATATAGACTTTATAACCAACAGCATTGGCCAGAGCTACCCAGGTCAGATTCACCTGACTATCGCAAACCATTCCGGTTGGTTTGGCGGGAATTTTAAAGATATTGAACACATTATCACTCAGGTCCTGCAATCCCCCAACGGTAATTTTTATTAAAGCCCTTCTGGATTTCAAAGAATCAGGGCTATTGTTCCAGACATAGTATTTATTGATGACAGGTGTGGCAGCCACTACAGGTTTCCAGGTAGCCCCACTGTCTAATGAATAATCAATTTTGGCATTGCCGGTCAGTTTATAACTGTCCCAACGTATAATCTGCTCGTATGTTGTGGATGATGGTGGCATCCACTTTTCACCGCCATTCGGGTATGTTATTGTGATGTTGCTGTCCTGCCACATCCAATTGATGCTAAAGTTTTGAATTCCGGCCACAACAACAGTTCCTCTGACTTTAATAAGGTAATACGGTGATGTTGGGTTGGAAATAGTAACCTGCTCATAGTTGTTCAAAGTGTCATTAGCTCTTATTGCATTATCAGAGGGCACAGCAGGATTAAGTCTCCAAGGTTTAATCAGGTTGCCAGACGAATCAATCAATTCCAAATCCAGATTGTTGACCAGAGATTTTGCAGAAGACGCAGAGCCATTAGGATCGTCCCAACATAAAAACACTTTTAATTCTGTTTGCCTGGCAGGTATAAAGATGGTGTCTATGGAAACTCCACTTGGCCCCACCGCCTTAATTTTAAATTGTCTTTTTGATAAAATATTTGCCGAACGTCTGGCATTTATTCGTCCAAAACCAAATTGAAAATCAGGCCCTGGATTTCCCAGTTCATCTGCTCCGTTACACATTATACCTTTAATTAAATGTGCAGGCGGTTGCTTTTTATAGGTTTTCTCATACAACTCATAAATCAAGGCTGCTGTGCCTGATGTTCCCGGACAAGCCATTGAAGTTCCGCTATATCCACCCATATAATTATCATAAGGAAAAGTGCTATAAACATTCACCCCAACAGCACTCACTTCGGGTTTTAAGCGACCATCCATGGTTGGTCCGTAAGAGTGAAACGAACTGTTTGCATCGAGGTTGGTCACTGCCGCAACAGTTAGGTTGTTTTTTGCCGCCTGAAATCCACTAAACACTGTCCGATAACCGCCTGCTATGCAATTACTGCTTCTTGAGTTACCTGCGGCGAAAACATGCAATAAATGTGGATACTTGTTCACCAACTGATCTATGGAAGCACTTGTCACATCGTATGTTCCTCTGACAGAACAAGGATCGGATGAGTATGTGTAAGAGTTTTGCGTAATTTCTATTTTTTGATATTTGGCTGCTGTATCCATTTCGCCCGGAATCCAACCATTAAAATCCCAACTAAAGATGCTGGCCTGTGATGCCATCCCTTTGGCCTCAGCATTCAGAATGCCACCGCCCGCCATGGTTCCGGCAACGTGTGTTGCATGGTTTCCATTGCTGTTATTGGTAAAGGTTTCCATTCGGGTAAGCCTGAAATCAAAATCAATATGCGGCCCAACACCTGTCCCGTCCCATTCTCCCATGATCACTCCTTTGCCGGAAAGTCCAAGCGGACTGCTGCCTTTCTCTACACTCGGCACCCGATGATTGGTTCTTTCAACCCAATTATCGGTTTTCACCGGAGCAGGAACCGGCTCTACCCAATACACAAAGGGAATTTGCAGCACTTGATTCAATTGTTCTTTGCTCGCTTCAACCCTGAAACTTCCGCTCAGATTATTGTGATGGATAACTCTTAAACCCTGTGCATTCAAGTAAGTTTTATAGTTTTCAATATTCAAAGATTTGTAATAATGAAGTTCAATCTGCATCTTACCATTTACCCAAATCCAGTCAAGACTCTCAGGATTTTTTAAACGTACATCCAACTTCCATTCAGGCTTAACAACCTGAATATCGGCTATCTGAAATTCCCTCAGCTGAATGGCTTTTATATCGGGTTTGATAGTTGCGTAATAACTATTATCGGGCATGTATTGAACCAAAGCCATGCTCTTTGAAAGTTCCTTTTGTAATTCTATGCCTGGAATTTCATTGAAACTGATCAGAACAAAATACTGCCTTTCATAAGCCGATAGTTCTGAATCCAGACTATCGAAATAAAAAGTCTCTGAAATCGAAGGCTTTACATTGATTGTACCTGTTTTCAAATACATGGCAATCGGTTTCTGAGATTGCACCGAATTTGAAATGCCTAATAATAAGCTAAAGGATAGTAGTAGTTTGTTCGTCATGGGCATAATGCCTAAAGTCCGCTCAAAAATAACTTATTTTGCACGAAAATTTACAAATAACGGAAAGATGACATTTGACATAATCGTAATTGGAAGCGGCCCCGGTGGCTATGTTGCAGCAATCAGAGCCTCGCAACTGGGCCTGAAAACCGCCATTGTGGAAAGATCAGAACTTGGGGGAGTTTGCCTCAACTGGGGTTGTATCCCAACCAAAGCTTTGTTGAAATCGGCTCAGGTTTTCGACTATCTGAAACACGCCGCTGACTACGGAATTACCTTGAAAGAACCGGGTGTTGATTTCACTGCGGTAGTAAAACGCAGCCGCGATGTTGCTAATGGAATGAGCAAAGGCGTCCAGTTCCTGATGAAGAAAAACAATATTACCGTTATCACCGGTTTCGGTAAACTGGCCGGCAAAGGGATAGTGGAAGTGGAACTTGATGGCAAAAAAGAAACCCATGAAGCCAAAAGTATTATTCTGGCTACGGGTGCCAGAGAAAGACAACTGCCAAACCTGCAGATAGATGGCAAAAAAATCATCGGATATCACGAAGCAATGGTATTGCAAGAGTTGCCGAAAAGCATGGTGGTGGTGGGTTCCGGAGCCATCGGTTCTGAGTTTGCCTATTTCTACAATGCCATGGGAACCAAAGTGACTTTAGTGGAATTTCTTCCCAATATTTTGCCAATCGAAGACGAAGATGTTTCCAAGAATTTGGAGAAAATATTCAAGAGAAGCGGCATGACCGTTATGTTAAATTCTTCTGTGGAAAGCGTGGACACCGCCGGCAAAAGCTGTATGGTGAAAATCAAAACACCGAAAGGTGAAGAAACCGTTCAGTGTGACATCGTACTTTCTGCGGTTGGCATACAAACCAATCTGGAAAATATTGGGTTGGAAACACTGGGTGTCAAAACAGATAAAGGAAAAGTCATCGTTGACTCCTTTTATAAAACCAATGTGGATGGTATTTATGCCATTGGCGATATCGTTCCGGGACCGGCGTTGGCTCACGTTGCCTCAGCCGAAGGAATTATCTGTGTTGAGAAAATTGCAGGACACCATCCGGCTCCATTGGATTACAACAACATACCGGGTTGCACATATTGCTGGCCCGAAGTGGCCTCGGTGGGCTACACCGAAAAGGCTGCCAGAGAAGCGGGTTATGACATCAAAGTGGGCAAATTTCCTTTCTCTGCCTCGGGAAAAGCCAGTGCTGCCGGAGCCAAAGACGGCTTTGTGAAACTCATCTTCGATGCCAAATACGGCGAGTTTCTGGGAGCACACATGCTGGGAGCCAATGTCACGGAAATGATTGCAGAAGTAGTGGTTGCCCGCAAGCTGGAAACCACCGGAATGGAAATCATCAAATCCGTTCACCCGCACCCGACTATGAGCGAAGCTATTATGGAGGCTGCTGCTGCTGCGTATGGGGAGGTGATACATTTGTAGAATTGACCTAATTTCTAAGTGCTCTAATTTCTAAAAATGTCTAACCCAGAAAACAATAATGACGAAATCCTTAGTCATTGGCAAATTCAAGAAAGTTTATTACAATCTTATAGAGGATTTTTCCTTACTTCTCAATCAATAATTTTTGCATTTGCATCCTTTGGTGTAAACAATTCCAACGGTGATTATAGAGTATTCTTCGTTTTAATGGTACTTGGATTATTTTTACTTAAATATTGGTGTTATATTGGAAATAGAAGAGGTCTTGATGTTTCTTATTTTCAAATGTTATTACTACAAACTGAGGATGGGGATTCAATGGACAAAATAATGACAAGTTTCAAGTCATGGTAGGGTATGGATTTAAAAACAAAAATAAATATTCTTGAAAAATACAAAAATGACCAATTTAAACTCGCCAGTTCAAAAACTAGAAAAATTATGGAAACCTGTGTTCCATTGATTTTTTTGATACTTTGGATTTTTTTACTGGTTGTTACATTTTGGAGCGAAATAAGCTATTTCTTTTGTCCCTGTTAGTTCGCCTTTAAATTACATTTGTGCTTGACAACAGGATTAATCAATCAGCCAAAATCAAAACCCTGTTTATTCTTATTATTGAATTGGATATCAACTATTGATGACTGACTATTACAAGGTTTTGGAGATTTCACCCTCTGCTTCATCGGATGAAATAAAAAAAGCATATAGGCGATTAGCTTTAAAATATCATCCTGACAGAAATGACGGGGATAAAACATATGAGTTGAAGTTTAAAACCATTACCGAAGCTTACTCAATATTGTCTGATATTGTACAAAAGGAAAATTATGATAAACGATACGAGAATCATAGAGCAAATTCAGAAAATGAACGAGCATCCACAACATTTGAACCCGAAATTGAAGTACCCATAAAATTTCTTCAAAAATTTATTGATTTGACTAAACAGGTTTCAGGACTGGAAAAAAGTCAGATAAACCAAAGTGCTTTATTCAATAGACTAAAAGAACTTTTATCTGATGGAAACATTAAATATTTATTGCCATAAGGTAATTTAGAGGCACATGAACATATCATAAAATTATCATTGATTTGTTGCAAGAATCTCAGTTATCCTTATGTGGAAGTTATTACATATCAACTTGTGAAAATTGCTAATACCGATAATGATAAAATCGAAGAACTCAAATCTTATTTAAGAAAACGAAAATTGAGAAGTTACTGGGATAGATACAAGATGTCAGCCACTGTTCTTATTACTGCTTTCTTATTCCTCTTTATTCTTTATAAAAACAATAATCAACCTTCATCGAATTCAGGTAATCAATCTTCATCTAATAATAATCCTGTGAATGGCGACTTGAATAGTTCATTTAACAATGACATAAACACAATTCCTGAATTAACTGAAGAGCAAAAATTTCAACTGGAAAAGGAAAAATTAACTGCAGAAGGTTGGAAAGAACCGCAAATTGAAAATGGTCAACTGCCTGTTTGTTATAACTTCATCCCTAAAAAAAGCAGAATTGATAATTACCTGGAAGTGTATGTTGGGGGTGGTACTGATGTTGCAATAAAGGTTATGAGTATCAAAAATGATAATTGTGTTCGCTTTGTTTTCATAAATAGTCGCTCAACTTATCGAATCAAAAATATCCCAGAGGGACAATATTATCTCAAAATTGCCTATGGTAAGAATTGGTTTTCAAAAATTGAAAATGGTCAATGTATTGGTAAATTTGCTCGTAATCCGATTTATGAAAAGGGAGAAGAAATAATGGATTTCAATCTGCAAGAGCGTGAAGATAGTTATTCAATTCCAAGTTTTAAGCTTTCATTGGACATAATTGCCTCTGATGTTTCGAATACATTTGCCTCGGAAAATATATCAGAAACAGAATTTAACGAATAGTTTAAAAACTCAGATTAGTCCATGTATGAATAGATTTGGTTCTAGTAATTATGTGCAGTTGGTAAATACCATTGATCTATGAGACAATTTGAAGATGCTATCCATTTAATTGATTACGGCAAGGTTTCGATTGAAAAAATAGAAATTTCGTATGTTGAAAGTTTGAACGATAAGCAAATAAGGCCATATTTGCTTATCAAAATAAAGAACTTCATGGAGAATCTTCGCTCTGCTCTAGACTATACTGCCAATGGACTCTATGCCAAATATGGTAAAGAACCTCGAAAGAGGAAAGAAATTTCCTTTCCTTATGCTCTACAAACTGTGAATGCGATAGATTTTCGCCGTAAACAACTAATAAAGGAAAAAATCCCAGGGCTAACTGGAAATAGGCCGGACATTGCTAAAAAAATCGAGTCTTATCAACATTTTTCAAATTCGGATAATGTTTGGCTACCCAAGTTCATGTCCTTAAACAATAGCAATAAACATCAGGAACTAACTCCACAAACAAAATTTGAGAATAGGGAATTGATCACAACTCTGTCGAATGGCTCAAAGATAATTTTAGGACATGGTGCTCGATTAATAAAAGGCGAAGTTACATACAATGTTGACAATCCCATGCCATTTGAAGGTGCGGTTCATGAAGTAAATGTTTGGTCTTCTTTCAATTTTTCATCAAATAACGAACCTGTTCTTCCATTATTAAAAATTGCTTTGACTGGTGCAGAAAAAATCGTCTTGGAACTTTCTGAATTATAATTATCCAAGCCGTCCGACAGGTTTGGACGGCATGTCGAACTGTAGATAGAAGCGGATATTTGTCCGTAATGTCGAGCTGGAATCATTCTTCCAGTCATCTATAAATTTCTTTTCTATGCCCAATGGTGATAATCTCTACAATGAGCAAATTGTCGATTATTTTATAGATAATCCGGTAGTCACCTGTTCTGATTCGGTAACTATCTCTGCCTTTGAGTTTTTTGCAACCCTTCGGCCGTGGTTCTATTGTCAGATGGAGTATGGCCTGTTTAATTGCAGAATAAAACGGTTCCTTTATTTTTTCCAGTTCTTTGAAGGCCTGCCTGCTAAAAGATAAGGAATAAACCATTCAGCATCTTATTTTTGGTGTCCTGCTTCGATGATTTTGAAAGCTTCTTCCATTGGTATTCGTTCACCGGTGTCGTTTTTTTTAGCCTCGTCATAAAGACGAATATCCTCCAACTCCTCAAGTTCTTCCATAAGTATGTCAAATTCATTTTGAGGAAGAACAACCAGGCTTTTTCCAGCGGTGTCTTTAATAAATTGTGGATGTATCGTTAACATAGCGGCCTTCAATATTTTTACGAATTTAACCGTTAGAAGAAGTATTTCCAAAAATTATCTCGAATCGTTGGTTAGCTTTTCATGTTGCTAATGAAAAACACAAAACCAGACGAATACAAATAGCACATCCAAACAAACAAATAGAGCTCAGCCAAAAAAAAATTAAAGCTCAAATAATTCAATTTTGAGCTACAATTGATATATTTGTGAGCCACAAAATTAAAGGCAGCCACAGAATGTCTGAAGATAAAACCAAATATATCCTCGATTTCCTCAAAGAAAATCCGTCTCTTTCATCCAAAGAAATTCACGATGGACTCAAATCCGGAATTGGATATGCTACGGTAAAGAGAATCCTCACAAAATTGATCGAAGAAAATCTGGTGTCAACGACCGGTAAAGGCAGGGGAACCAAATATGCCCTAAGTCCATCGTATGAATTGCTTTACCCTATTGATGTTGACTCTTATTTCGAAAAGGAAATTGACGACCGTAAGATCAAAGAAACCTCCCAATTGGATCTGATAAAAGTTGTTTTGAGCCAAACGCCTTTGTTTAATCAAGCCGAGATGCAGTTTCTATCAGCCCTTCAAAATGAATACAAAGCCAACGTATCGGAACTCAATGTGTCGGAATACCATAAGGAATTGGAGCGGTTGGCTATAGACTTGAGCTGGAAATCGTCTCAAATAGAAGGGAACACCTACACACTGTTAGAAACAGAGCGATTACTGAAAGACAAGGAAACTGCCAATGGCAAGGCAAAAGATGATGCAACCATGCTGCTCAATCATAAGGATGCCCTTGATTTTATAATCAGCCATCGCGATTATCTGACTCCTTTGACCCTTTCGGGGATTGAGGACATTCACAGTCTTTTGATAAAAGATTTGAACGTCGAGCGAAACATTAGAAAAAGGAGAGTTGGTATTTCAGGTACCAACTACAAACCACTCGACAATGAGTATCAAATCAGAGAAGCGTTGAATGCTATGTGTGAATTGGTTAACCATAGAGATAACGTTTTTGAAAAAACACTGTCGGTTTTGCTTTTGATATCCTACATACAACCTTTTGGTGATGGAAACAAAAGAACAGCGAGGATAGTTGGCAATGCTATTCTCATGAGTTATGATTACTGCCCTATTTCATTTCGAACAGTTGATTCTGTGGATTACAAAAAGGCATTGCTGCTATTCTATGAGCAAACCAATATTGTTATGTTCAAAAAAATCTTTATCGGTCAATTTGAATTTGCCGTCAAAACTTACTTCTAAATTAGAAAACAATTTTCAGGTTTATCTCCATGTTCGGAGAGGCATGTCGAACCACAGACAGAAACGGCTATTTATCCGCAAAACCATGATATCAAAAAGGTTTCATGTGTTTGGTAAAGTTGTCCGTCGTGATCTGCATTAAGATAACAGCCTGATCGGGTGGCTATGATATTTTGTGATTGATGGTACTACCACAAAACCGGTTTCATTATCATCAGGTAAAATGAAATCAGTGGCAGAATTCCGGCAATCGTACCCCAAATTGAACTTTGCATCATAACATGATTGAATTCTGCAGAAGGCGGCTCATGACTTTCCCTACCTTCGTAACTTAAACGATAGAGTTTATACTGAGCCCGAAGGGTTGGTATTGCAGGTATGGCCGAAAGGAATAAGGTAATTAATCCCGCTGTCATCCAGCTAAATTTCAGATAACCGCCAAACTGATGAGATAACAATAAACCGGTGATCAGAGCGATCATCACAAAAGGTATGGTAAAATAGAGATCGGTAAAACAGATAGTCTTGATTGAAAAGTAAATGATGGCGTTGTTCTTTGTTTTAAGTGCAAGCCATGCCCATACCGGCCCCACAATCATATTTCCTACAAAAAGAACAACACTGAAAACATGTAATAGCTTAAGCCATGTATATGGTATCCGAAACGGAGGATAATAACCCGCCAATAAGGGTATGCCGAGCAATATGCCTATGGAATACACAATGAAAGTCCATTTCTTCAGGATTATTAACTCTGATTCCATTATTTTTTATTGTTACGTCTTGTTGATTCAGAGCAAAATTAAAGAACCTCCAATACCAAAAAATGAAAAATGTCTTTTTCCTTGATTTGAAAGGTATTTCTACTATCTGTATTTATAACTCCAATATCCTATGAATACAATCAATTAGGCAGTTTCAAAAAGGCATGTCGAACCATAGATAGAAGCGGATATTTATAGGCCAAACCATAATATCAAAATATATTATGTTATTGGAGAAAAAAACAAAATCAGCTAATCAAGGATGGTTCCAATTTGCTTGGCATCACATCGCCAAACAATAAATCAATGCTGTAATGAAGATGCTGATAGATGATTTTCAGGCTTTTAAAAAAAAATAACCTGCCTTGATGCAACCAATGAACAACCCTGCCTACTAAATGTCAAACAAAGTATCAACCTTAATTTAAAAAACTATGAAAGCAATTCAAATGAAAACCACACTAATTGTATTAGCCCTCGCAACACTGGTATTTACAGGTTGCAGAAAAGAAAAACTGTTTAATACTTCTGACCCTGCTGCAACGGTCAACAACAGTGAAACCAATTCGGAAGTTGACATCCTGGTAAATGAATCCAGCATTCTTTATTTAGAGACAACGATCAACGAGGGTTCTGAATCCATTCCATTTTCTGCCGTTAACGATGGTTTAATTGAGGACTATATGGCCACCACGGCTGGGTTCGATGCTTCAAACGCAGATCACAACAGTTTGGTTCGTTGCCTCAAAAGTCTCAACCTTTCTGAAGATCAGATTGCCAAGCTTCGCCGGGCTTTTGCCGCCTTCGAAGATTGCAAAGCCGCTGATATTAAAAAACACCGTGCAGCCTATGAGGCATTGAAAGCAAAAGTTGAAGCAGCACGTCAGGATTTGGTGAAAAAATTAAGAAACAACGAGATCACCAAAGCCGAATTTGAGAAAGCTATGAAGAGTCTCCGTCAAAGATTCCAACACGCCCTGGCAGAGATTAAAAGGTCATTTGCAAAAGACCTCAAAGAGTGTCACCGCAAGTTTCTGGCACACATCAAAGAAATCCTGACCGAAAGACAGTGGGCAGCATTTGTAAAATGCCATAAACACTAAGAATAATAAATATTCAGCTACTATTATAAGGCTCCCGAAAGGGGGCCTTTTTTTATTCTAATAAGTCATGAAAATTGATCTATTCCAATCGGTGACTGAGCGGAGCCGAAGTCACCGATTGGAACGAAGTGTCAAATTTTCAAAACTTGTCACGAATTTATTTCGGGATTGGCCAATTGACTAATTTTGCCCTTGAATGAAAGCCGAACAATTAGGAATAAATAAGAACGACGATGGCATGAAACTACTTGTCGGAAAAACCCGACAATTACTTGATATCATTGGTATGGGCGGTGGTGACAAAGCCGCTGCCCGACAACGTGAAAAAGGCAAAATGCTGGCTCGTGAACGCATCGAATATCTCAAAGACAAAGATGCTTCATTTATTGAGATCGGAGCTTTTGCCGGATTCGAGATGTACCCTGAAGAAGGGGGCTGCCCCGCTGGAGGCGTGGTTGGTGGGATTACAAAAGTAGCAAGAAGACTTTGCATCATAGTGGCCAACGATGCCACCGTAAAAGCAGGAGCATGGTTCCCTATTACGGGCAAGAAAAACCTTAGATTGCAGGAACTGGCAATGGAGAACAGGGTCCCGATCATATATCTGGTTGACAGTGCCGGTGTTTATCTTCCCATGCAGGATGAAATTTTTCCTGACAAAGAACATTTTGGTAGAATATTCCGCAACAACGCGGTGATGAGCAGCCGGGGAATCATTCAGATTTCGGCGGTTATGGGCAGTTGCGTTGCCGGCGGGGCCTATCTCCCCATTATGAGTGACGAGGCACTAATTGTTGAAGGAACAGGTTCCATTTTTTTGGCAGGGCCCTATCTCGTAAAAGCAGCCATCGGTGAGTCGGTTGATCAGGAAACTTTGGGTGGGGCTGCTTCACAGACCGAGATTTCCGGTATTATAGACGACAAGTTTCCTGATGACAAATCTTGTTTGGATCATATCCGAAAGATAATTGATAAAATCGGAACTTTTGACGAAGCCGGTTTCGACAGGGTCGAATCAAAAGAACCGGCTAAAGACCCGAAAGACCTTTACGGCATTATACCCACCGACCGGGCCAAGACTTATAAAACGATTGAGGTTATCGAGCGGTTGGTTGACAATTCGGAGTTTGAACAGTTTAAAAGAGATTTTGGCAAAACCATTATTTGCGGGTTCGCCAGAATTGATGGATGGGCAATTGGAATAGTGGCCAACAACCGCGAAATGGTGAAAACCAAAACAGGAGAGATTCAATTTGGCGGAGTTATTTATTCTGACAGTGCCGATAAAGCTGCCCGGTTTATTATGAATTGCAACCAAAAGAAAATACCGCTCTTATTTCTGCAAGATGTCACCGGGTTTATGGTGGGCAGCCGCAGCGAGCAAGGCGGAATTATAAAAGACGGAGCCAAAATGGTGAATGCCATGAGTAATAGCACAGTTCCAAAGTTTACAGTTATCATGGGCAATTCTTATGGGGCAGGCAATTATGCCATGTGCGGCAAGGCCTATGACCCCCGTTTGATCGTAGCATGGCCTACCGCAAAAATTGCAGTGATGGGAGGTGAACAAGCAGCTAAAACGCTGCTGCAAATTGAAAAAGCCGCTCTTGAGAAAAAAGGTGAATTAATAAATCCTGAAAAGGAAAAAGAACTGTTGAAGAAAATTACAGATCGATATAACAGGCAAACTACACCCTATTATGCAGCCGCCCGTTTGTGGGTAGACGCCATCATTGATCCGCTTGAAACAAGAAGTTGGGTTTCGACCGGAATAGAAATGGCCAACCATGCTCCTGTTGAAAAGTTCAATGTAGGAGTGATTCAGACTTAAAAGACAATGAAAATAATTTTTGGATTTCTCTTGATCCTTTTTCTTTCACCGGGCTGCACCCAGATTCGGTCCATTGTCTATTTTTATCCCGATATAAAAGATCATAAGAAATTCCCCACACGAAAAATTAACGCCTCAGAAAAACCCTTTTCATTTCCTCAAAACAAGAACAACAAGGAATATTGGGAATCACTTTTTAAAACAGAAACCTATCATTTCAAAAAGGTATTGAGAAAAACAAAAACCAGGGCTTTTATTGTCATTCACAAAGACAGTATTGTTTACGAAAAATACCGGCGGGGTTATCATTCAGGTAAGGTTCAAACCGTATTTTCCGTCTCCAAATCACTCATCGCATTATTGTATCTGAGGGCCTTGGAAGACGGGATGATCAGCACTTTTAACAAAACGATTACGGAGTTTTTACCTGAACTTTCGGATTCATCTTTTGGTAAAATCACACTTTATCATTTGATGAACATGCGAAGTGGGTTGTCTCTGAAATCGAAAAAGGTGACCAATTTAATTGAGGGTCCTGCCAACTTTTATTACAGCCCTGACATGCGTGAGACCATTTTGAGATTGATGATTGTGAAACAAGCTCCAGGAGAAAAGTTTGTTTACGAGGATATCAATGTACAACTTTTAGCATTTGCTCTTGAAAAGATCACCAAAAAAAAATTGACGGATTATTTTTATGAAAAACTTTGGAATCCTATTGGAGCTGAATACCCCGCACAATGGATTTGCGATCGTACCGATGAAAAAGTACCTTATGCTTATTCTGGTTTGGTTTGTACTGCACTTGATCTGGCGAAGATTGGTACCTTATTTCTGAATGAAGGTCACATCAATAACACTTCTGTTATCAACGGATCTTTGCTTTATGGTATGTCCAAAGTAGGAAACGATGATCCCCAACTCTTTCAAAAAATGCTGTGGTGGCACAGTGTGATTAAAACAGATACCCTTTTGACGCAAAATGATTCTGTAATACAACAACCCATTTACACGCCGGCCGGAGATATTTATGCCGATGGTTTCAGGGGGCAATTCATTTATATCTTTCCTAAAAAAGACCTGGTAATTGTGAGACTGGGTAAGAAATACGAATACGAGTTTAATCCTTTGCACTACTCACAAAAACGAAAATTCAACTGGCCAAAATATTTTCTTCAGGCTGCTAAAAAAATAGACCTATGAACAAATTGATTTATACCTTTATCTATGGATTTCTGGCTTTGACCGCTTGCCAATTGAAAGAACAAACAATAACTGACAGTGTTTTTCACAATGGATATATTTTTACTGCTGATTCCGGTTTTTCTGTTGTTGAAGCCATGGCAATAGATGATGGAATAATTGTAGCAACCGGAAACAATAATGACATTCTTGCGGCCTATTCCGGAACACAGCAAATCGATTTAAAAGGAAAGATAATATATCCGGGGTTCATAGATGCTCATTGCCATTTCTTGGGATATGGGCTGACTCTTTCCAAAATAGATTTGACCCAAAGTACCTCATTCGCTGATGTGCTTAACAGAACGGAACAATATGCCAAGACTAACAAAGGCGAATGGATTCTGGGCCGCGGCTGGAATGAAACGCTTTGGGAAGAAAAGTCAACACCAAACAAAATAAAACTGGACATCATGTTCCCCAACACCCCGGTCTTTCTTCAAAGAGTGGACGGTCATGCTGCCTTGGTGAATCAGGCTGCTTTGGATTTGGCAGGAATCAACAACCAAACTGTCATCTCTGGTGGTAAAATAGAAATGATCAATGGTCGCATGACCGGAATTGTGATTGACGCTGCGGCAGAAAAGATTCAGGCAGTAATACCAAAACCTAATCGGGATCAGATAGTCGAGGCTCTGATGATGGCTCAGAAAAAATGCCTGGAGGTGGGTTTGACCACTGTCGCTGATGCAGGGCTCGATCTACAGGAGATTCTGATTATTGATAGTCTCGTCAGAAACGGTTCAATGCACATGAGAGTTTATGCCATGCTGAATCCAAGCGAAGAAAATTTTAATTATTTCCTTTCAAACGGCCCCATAAAAACAGAGCATCTGGTTGTTCGTTCGATAAAACTCTATGCAGATGGCTCCCTCGGTTCAAGGGGTGCATTTCTAAAAAAAGATTATTGCGATCAGCCCGGAACTATAGGCTTGCCGCAACAAAAACCGGAATATTACGATTCCATCTGCAAAAGGATGTTCGCTGCCGGATTCCAGGTTTGCACCCATTGTATCGGTGATTCAGCCAATTTACAGATGATGAACATCTATGGAAAGTACTTGAAAGGAAAAAACGATTTGCGTTGGCGGATAGAGCATGCACAGGTGGTTGACCCTGCCGACCGGTTCTTGTTTGGCAAATATTCAATCATTCCTTCCATACAACCAACGCACGCCACCTCCGATATGTATATGGCCGAAGAAAGACTTTGCGAAGCCCGGATGCATAGTGCTTATGCCTATAAAAGTTTGTTGGCTCAAAATGAATTCTTAGCTCTGGGAACTGATTTTCCCGTTGAATCCATTGACCCATTGGGAACCTATTTCTCCGCTGTCACCCGCAAAAATTCCAAAGGCGAGCCGTCAAAAGGTTTTTTGATGAACGAGGCCCTGACCTCAGAACAAACCATACTTGGAATGACCCGCTGGGCAGCATTTGCCAATTTTATGGATGGTTTTACCGGAAGTCTGGAACGCGGGAAGGCCGCCGATTTTGTCATACTTAATAAAGACCTTTCGCTTGAAAACAGGGCTAATGGTATAGAGCGATTGGGAACGTATATTGATGGAGTGAAACAATAGATTGATGGGTTGAAAGATTTAAAGGTGTAAAGGTTAAAGGGTTTGTGAGTCGTTAAAGCAACTGATTGAAGTCAAAGTTGAATATTTTGTTGTTTAAAAAATCTTTAGCTTCACACAGTCGAAATTTCTGAATAAGTTGATAGTTGAAAGAGAAGCAATAAAAACGAACATACCTTTGATCCGACTTCATGTTATGCATCTTTTTTAAAAGAGCGACAGCGTGAAATTGAGCTTTTTAGGTGAGAATCCGTCTTTTCGTTAAAAGCCAAGATGGACTTGGTTATTTGCCTCGCCATAAAATTATCGGCCTCCTGTGTGGCCTCGAACAACGAAATTATCAACCCTCAAAAAGTCTCATAAAAAAGGACGATTCTGATTTGAAGGTCAACTTATATTTTTTGCGAGAATATCTGTTGTGTCAGCCATCGTAAAGCGTATTACCGGCGATCAAAAAGG
>JAGVMN010000075.1 GCA_020053795.1 Bacteroidia bacterium
GGCCTGTAAAGAAGTAACCATTGACCTTGTCGGAATCCAAGAGGTTAATGCTTCTAAAATTCAGGTTTATCCTAACCCAAGCAATGGCAAGGTAACAGTAGAATTAGAAATGGTTAATGGCCCTGTGAACATAGAGGTATTTGATCTCTTGGGTGCAGTGCTTTACACAGCATCTTATAAAGATAACACAGGTGTTTATGATATAGATTTATCAGATGTAGCCAACGGGATTTATGTCATTCAGGTGATAAACGGAAACGAAAATTCTATTCAGAGAGTAACGATATCTCATTGATATATTAAAGGTAGGGATAATTTTAGTATCGTAAAATGAGAGGGAGGGTCGCCGAACAGGCGGCCCTTTTTTTTGTTTAAGGTTGCATGGACGTTAAGGGTGTTTTTCCCGGAATTAAAACGAATTCAAAGGCTAATAGTCATAGAAATTGCGGAATGAATATTGTTAATTTCAGCCAAATTGAAAATCTATGAAGAATATTGCTGCACTTGTTATAAGCTCTTTTCTGGTCCTACATTTTATGGCATGTAATGAAATAGACCCTGTAATCAAAGAAACCGGTCTTACAAACGAAGATGTTGTCCAGGGCTTAAAATCCGCACTAACCGTAGGAACTGATACCTCTGTTATTATTTTGAGTTCAACAGGTGGTTACCAAAACGATTCATTAGTAAAAATACTGCTTCCTGAAGAAGCGGATATGATTGTTACCAATATTACTAAAATTCCGGGAGGCAATTTGTTAGTTGATAATACGATAAAAGCGATAAATCGGTCTGCTGAGGATGCAGCAATTGAGGCAAAACCAATATTTATAATGGCCATTCAAAATATTACCATTCAAGATGGATTTGAAATTTTGAACGGGTCAAATGACGCAGCAACGGTTTATTTGAAAACGAATACTTGGAAGGGACTTAAAGATGCCTTTCTTCCTAAAATAAACACTTCACTTAACAAAAAACTGATCGGGAATGTATCTGCTGAAAGTGCCTACTCATCTCTGATAAACACCTACAATGCGGCTTCATTAAATGGTCTTTTATTTCCGGAAGTGAAAACAAATTCTCTGACTGATTATACCACTAAAAAGGCATTGGACGGACTGTTTTTGAAAGTGTCTGACGAAGAAATGGAAATAAGGACGCTTGCCTCTCATCGGGTAAATGATATATTGAAAAAAGTGTTTGGCAATTAGTTTCTGCCAAAGTTGCAGAACAACCCCAAATACTGACCAAATAATATTCACAGATACCAGACGGGGATCAATCGTTTTGAAGGCGGCGTAAATCTATTATTTGTTCGCTTATTGATTAAAATTGGCCTTTTTAGAGACATGTCAGGTATTTTTGCCGGATAAAAATCTACTGATCTAATTTCAATAGATTGATCAAACTGAGTTTTCCTGAAAGTAAAGGAAGCCATATCGCCACATTTAATAAGGATAGTATGAACCTTGGCCAAATCCTGAACCATCCATGACCATTGTGGTAAAGGGCCAAAGGGTTCACTTTTTAATTCATTTCTGATCAGGCAACAATTACCCATATTTTGGCCTTAGTCGGTGGGCCGCAAACTTCAACGAAACCACTTCAAAAAAAAAATGATTTCATCCATTGCCTCCACCATTCCCAAAGGTAAAATGATAGCGTATTTCCGAAACTGCTTTCAGGTATGCAAATGGAATAGTATTTTGATCGTGCAATGCAACTCTTTTGAATGATAAACCATATCAATCTGAGGGTAAAGCAATGGGTATTTCTGATTGACCCCAAAGAACGCCTGATTCTTCGAAGTCATTTTTCCGATTTGCATGAAACAAAGAGCAACCTGTAGGCAGCAGATAGCTTTTGTTTCATTTGGCCGTAAAAAACAGGGTGTGGGTTTATAAAAAAAGACTCAGGAAACGCCACGAAAATATAACTTTGTTGGCTCAAATTTAATTCATCCCACATGGAACGAAAGGAATTGCACCGGAAGATTTCTGAACTGACAGAATTGATCAGCGTCAACAACAACCGACTTTTTCTGCACGATGATAAAATAGCACAACTCGAAATAGATCTGCTGCGTAAAAATGCTATTGAACTGTACGAGCAAATCAACATGCTCCACATAGCCAATCTTAGGCTAAAGGAAGAAGCACAACTTACCCGTGCCGATAAGGACAGCAATGCAATAGCCCCTGAATTAGACATTATGGTTGGGGAGGAAACAGTTGCAGAAGGAGATAACGAGGTTACCATATCTGAAAAGAAGGAAGTTATTCCGGTAGAAATAAAACCGGTCATAGAACCAAAGGAAGAAATGGAGTTGCCGATACAGGGGTTTGTTGTTGAGGGCGTAGAAACGAAACCACAACCCCAAATCAAACTTTTTGAAGTGATTGAAGAAAAAGTGGAGGCCCCCAAAAGCCATCCATTGGTTGAAAAATTATCAAAAGACAAAACGGAAAAAACCAATGTTTATGAAAAGCACCGGCTGTCTAAAATAGACTCTATTAAAAAATCAATCAGTATTCTTAAAAAATACGAGTATCAAAATCAGTTATTCGGCAAAGATTCAAAGGCCTATTCAGAGGCAATAGAAATGCTCGATCAGGCTGCCGGTTTGGAAGTAGCTATTTCACTCATTGAAAACAGTCTGGCTAAAAAATTCAATTGGTCTAAGGACGATGTATTGATTGAGGAGTTGAAGGAATTGGTGATGAGAAGGCATAGTTAAGAAAATGTCTTAGATTTCAGGGCAAATTTATCCGCTTGAACCATTGGAGGGCATATCCCTTTGCAAGGCTTTTGCTATTTTTGATAGCAGGGATTGTGTATTCGTTTTTCTTTCCTCAACAATGGCTTTTACCATTGATCGTATTGATAACAAGCCAACTGTTGTATCTATTTACGATTCAACGAAAAAGACAGAATATTCAGAACATTAACCATATCAAAGGGATATTGCTCTATTTGACATTGTCTGCAATTGGTGCATTGGGCACATGGTTACACGATAACCGTAATAACCATAACTACTTTGAAAAGAAAACAGGTTCTTTTCTTTTAGTTAGAATTTCCGATCAACCCATTGAACTGAACAAAACAATCAAGGCAGAGGCAGTGGTCAAACAAATAGGAGACTCTGTCAAATGGCAAAAGGCGAGTGGCAAGCTCCTTCTTTACATTCAAAAGGATAGTTCTTCTTTGGATTTAGTATATGGTAATGAGATGGTGATTGCTGCTTCAATGATTAAAAAGGCAGTAGAACCGTTGAATCCCGATCAGTTTGACTATTCGAGGTATCTTCATTTCAGGAATATTCATCACACAGCTTTTATAAGATCGGCGTTTTGGAAAAAAACGGCTACTGAATCACCCAATTCTTTGTACCAATTGTCATTAAGAATCAGGAACTATTTGCAGTCTGTCTATGCTCGTTTTCTTCCAAACATGGAACACAGTGGAATTGTAGAGGCTCTGGTTTTTGGTTATACCGAAGACTTAGATCAGGATATTCTCAGTGCATACTCCAGGACAGGAATCATACATGTTTTGTCTGTTTCAGGCCTCCATGTTGGTATCATCTATCAAATCCTCAATTTGTTGATCTCAGGATTCAGGAAAAGAACCAGGTATCTGGCTTTGTTTCCAATAATGGCATTGTGGTTCTATGCTTTGATTACAGGTTTTTCACCTTCGGTAACAAGGGCAGTTTTAATGTTTTCGTTGTTTCAGTTTTCATTGGTTTTAAACAGAGAGTCTAACATTTACAATGGCCTTTTTTTTTCCTGTTTCATACTACTCATAGTCAATCCATTTTGGTTGAGCAATGTTGGGTTCCAACTGAGTTATATGGCGGTTTTTGGAATTGTATTTATTCAGGAATACATAAAAAATTGGTGGCCAACGACCGATTGGTTTTGGAATAAGGTTTGGACTTTGATGGCAGTGTCTGTTTCGGCCCAAATAATCACTTTCCCCTTGTGTCTTTATTATTTCCATCAATACCCTAACTTGTTTTTTATCTCAAACCTTTTTGTCATCCCACTGATATTCATTGTTCTGATATTAGCCATAATACTCCCAATAATCAGTTTTTGGACTACGGCCGGAATCTTTGTGGCTTATCTGATAGATATATATTTATACTTCATCAACAATCTGGTGGTTGGAATTCAGGACTTGCCGTTCGCTTTTTTCGACAATCTTTATATTAACTTTTTAGAAATGATCGGGATATATATCTGTTTAATTGGTTTTCTGGTTTGGCTCATCTATCGGAAAAGTAAAGGGTTCATCATATCCACAACGGCTTTGGCATTCGTTTTTTTATCGGTCAATCTGCGAATCGTTCAAAATATTCGAAAGGATGAGTGGATTGCTTTCAGCATCAAAAACCATTATGCATTCGGATTAAAATCGGGTCGGGATTTGAGATTGTTTACAGACAGTGCTTTGTTTGAAGACAAAGAGCAGCGGGATTTTCATTGCCTTCCTTATTTCATGGCAAATGCCGGTGGGCAATTATCTTGGATAAATTTAGATTCTGTATGGAAGACTTTGCCGCAAAAGGGGATTTGGAAACTGACTCATTATTCGGATACTATTTATATGAGCCAGACTGTTTCAAAGCAACTGTTAAGTGCCGTACCAGATGGTAAAACTCTCATAGTCATTAAGCCATCCTACATTCCTCAGTACCTTGATTCTTTGAACCGAAGAGTAATTATTTCAAAAACAAACGGGAAGAAAATGCCACCGGATTTCTTATGGAATGATTTGTCTGTCAACGGTTGTTGGAGAGCAGAAATAAAGGATCAATCTCACAGAATTGTTAAAAAATGAGAATTAATGAGATAAAGACATTGGTAATTTAGAATAATTGGGCAAATATCCGTTTTTTTAACCCTAATTTGTTTATTTTGTATTTTCATATCAATGCAGTGTTAAGGCTTTTCTGTTTATTCCGGAGTTTATCAAAAGGAATTTCCTTAATGGTGATTCTATTCATGGCATTTGGGTCAAAAGCATCGTTGAATGGAAATTATACCATCAACCAAAAGGCAGCGGCATCGTCAACAAACTACAAATCTTTCAATTCCTTTTTCAAAGACCTTGAATCAGGCATGCGAACCGATACCTTTACATCAAATGGATCAGGGGTTTCCGGGGCGGTATTTGTTGCGGTTGTTAAAGGTTCAGGCCCTTATTACGAGTCAATAAGCATCGGGGTTATCAATGGGGTATCTGCCAAAAATTCAATCACATTAAAGGGCAACAACGAACAGATTGAATTTGCTACTTCATCTTCGGCTTTACCGGTTATTAGTTTTAACGGGGCAGATTATCTTACATTGGATGGTTTGACAATTATTGCAACAGGCAGTTCTTTTGGCAGATGTGTGGAACTAAGAAATCAAAGTGATTATATTACGATTATAAATTGTAACCTTCAAATGCCCTACCTGTCTGGTACATCAGACTACAATGGTTACATTATGATTACCAATGGTACAACCAATCCGAGGGTTTACACCGAACCTGGAAAGTATTGTAAAATCATTAACAACAAAATGTCTGCACAGGTAAATAAAGGACCCTATTTCGGGATATTGATTTCAAACCCGGCCTATGGAACCACAAATACGGACTACGAAATCACGGGCAACGACCTGAAGGATGTCTATACGCATTTCATTTATGGATACTATACCATAGGGACCAAAATACATAACAACCTTTTGCACAATGACAGCCACAGCCGTCAGGGGTATATCTACGGAATATATCTCTATAACTACCAAACCCGTTGCGATGCAGAAATTGTAGGCAACAAGATGTACTACTTTAATAATAACGCAACAGGAGCCTATGATGGCAGGTTCAGCATTTATATTCAAATGTATGGGGCAGCAAACTCCCGTAATTTATTGATTGCCAATAATATCATCGATTTACAAAGTACATATTATACCCCTGGTGTTTATGTTTACAGCTATGGGGCTTCAAACACCAGGGTAGATTTTTTTTACAACACTTTGTACTACGGTGGTAAGAAAACCAATACATATAGTTTTGATTTGTACATGTGCCAAATGAATTATGTGGATCTGGATTGCAGAAACAATATTTTTTATTGTGACTGGGATATTTCAGGTACTTTGTATGGGCTGTATTACTATTCAGGCAGTATTATTTTCGAAAACAACGATATGTATTTAAATGGCATTACCGGTAGCGGAAGTGCGTATTATGGATTCGACGGAATAACCACTTATGGCACCCTGAGAGATTGGGAAAAAGGTGTTTACGGTAAAAACAATCTGAATATTCATCCTTTGTTAGCAAATCCAGCAAATCAGAATTGGAGACCGTCTTCTTTCGGGATAGTTAACAAAGGAACGCCTGTAACCGTTGTAAATGATATTTTTAAAAACAGCCGGAGCAACACAAACCCAGATTTAGGTGCCATCGAATATTATCTCGATGTGGAGATTTTGGATTTTAGTCTGAATCGAAAAAATGTCTGCGGTAATTATCAGGAAGCAATATCGTTTACCATAAAGAACAAAAACAGCTACCCAATTTATTCCATACCCATGGCTTTTGATATTAACGAAAGCAATAAATGGGTTGAAACAGTTGATAGGCAGATTGAATCTGGGGATTCGCTAAAAATTACCTTTAGTCAAAAAGCCACCTTTAACTTTCCGGGAAAAAACACGATAAAGGTTTATTTGGATGGTATAGATGATAGTCCAAAAGACAATATAGTTACCGATACATTGAATGTTACGCCGGCTCCCTTCGGCGGTTACTTAAGTGCGGCCTTCGGCTTTCCGGGTTACTTTCAAAAAGGGCTTTCCGGCGGAACAATGAGTAATCCGGACATAGTGATTCCCGGGATGGAAATTATTTACGACATAGAAAACCCCATAGGTTTGTTGAATCCCGGTTATGGTATTGGTTGGAATATGAGTGGTATATTTTTAACGGCTGGCGGATGGTATTTACAAAATGATGTTTCATATTACACTCCATCAGGAAGTGCCAAGGGATTTTTGAAATTTAAACCATCGGGTGACTTATCTGATTCTTTGATTTTTATTGGCGTTAAGGTCAGGAATATTTTTACCGGTTGTGATTCAGTCTTTGGACGGTATGTATATGTGCCACATGTCCCCGAAGTCAATTTTACCTTTGAAGAGTTATGCGATGGCGAGGTAGCCGAGTTTAAAAACACAACGACAATTAAGAAGGGGAATGTATTTTATAAATGGCGTTTCAATGATCCAAATCGTATGGATGACACAAGTGAGGTTGATGAACCATTTTATACATATACCAACTACGGAGAATATGATGTTGAACTCGAAGCTCGCTTAAAAGACTACCCGGATTTCAAATTTGTGAAAACAAAAAAAATTACCATAACTCCAGTTCCCATGGTAGATTTCAAAGTTTTAAATGCCTGCGAGGGAGAGGCTGTAGTTTTTAACGATAAAAGTGTTTTTAAAGCAGGAAGCGGGTCAGAGGCCATTTACAATTGGAGATTTGGCGATGGATCTGCCAATGCCTACATTCAAAATCCTTCACATTTATACAGTCAACCCGGAGCCTATCAGGTAACCTTAACGGTTTCTTCAAATGGATGTGGAGCGGCATTGACTAAAAGTGTTAATCAATTTGCAAAACCTGTGGCTGCCTTTGAGAAATCTGGCGATTGTCATCAGGTTGCAGTCAGTTTCATCAATAAAACAACGATTGCCATGGGAAACATAGGCAATCGGTGGGTTTTTGGTGATGGAGATATTTCAAACTTGCGGAATCCTGAGCACACCTTTCAAAATCCAGGCTCTAAAACAGTGACATTAACAGCAGTCTCAGAATTTGGTTGTACGGATTCCGCAGCGGTGACATTTTTTTTAAAAGAATCGCCAAGGGCAGATTTCGAGTTTTCAGATCCATGCAGTTTAACTCCCGTTCAATTCCAGATGACAGGTTCAATTCCAGATGGCAATAGCCCATTATTTGAATGGAACTTTGATGATAAGGATAGTTCCTTTATAGAGCAGCCGAAATATTTATTTAATGACTTAGGTACAAAAACAGTCACCCTGAAGGTAATTATTTCCAATGGCTGCAGTGATATCATCAAAAGGGAGATTTTCGTAAAAAGACAAGCGAAGGCCGCCTTTGAGGCAAAAAATGAATGCGAGGGAGAAGAAGTTACGTTTACTAACAAATCTCAGATAGAGCAAGGCATATTGCAGTACGAATGGCGATTTGGCGATGCCAATATCTCTAATAAAACTTCCCCAACACATAAGTATATGGAATCAGGTTTTTCAAGAACATATCAGGTTACATTGGTAGCCAGAGTACCCGATGGTTGTTCAGATTCAGTTTCCAAACCGGTGACAATTTTTGCAAAGTCCGATGCAGATTTTAAAGATTCAGTGGCTGGCAGATATGTGCGATTTACCCCTGTAACAAAAGAACCAACGTATAGTTACAACTGGCGGTTTGGCGAGGGTTCCAGTTCCACAGACATTGAACCTTTGCACGTTTATTCCAATATAGATCAGGGTATATTCGAAGCTTGCCTGGGACTGATTAATGACGCGGGCTGCCTTAGCGAGGTGTGCAAAATGGTGACCATAGATTTGGTTGGGGTGGATGAGTACTCAATTGGTGATTTCAGGTTATTTCCAAATCCGGCAAGAGATTATTTAAATATTGACTGGAGTTATCAATCAGGCAAAGTAGCTTTGGAAATTTATGATCTGTTTGGACGGCAAGTTTATCGAGGCGTAGGTTCTGTCAGAACCATTGATGTTTCGGTGTTTGAGGAGGGGATTTATTTGCTGAAGGTGATTAATGAAAATGGTATTCACATTTTGAAATTGAGTGTGGTGAGGTAGAATTCCTTCTATCTCTTTGTACATTTTATTACGATTTGCAAACTCATCGCCGTAATTGGGGAATTGATAGACTTTGGGATGGTCGGTGACAACACCAGAGTAAGAAATAAAAGCCACCAGCCATGGGCTATGATTTGCTGTGGGCAAACGTTTTAAATTTTCCAGTCAGAATAGTACTTAGTCAGCGATAAAAAAGTAGGCGTATTGAGACAGGGCGGATGTTTTGTGGAATAAAAGTGCATTATAGTTTGCAGGCAAAGGTTGAAAATTAGGTTTTAAAACAGCAAACCTCACAAGTCAGCAGATCAGATAGACAAGACTCATGGATTATATCGCTTAGCCCAGGAAATCATCCGGCAGTACTTTGAGAATGAGTTCAAGCCGTTTTACAGGTCTGTTTTTGGAAGACCGGCCTTGCCAATATGAAAGTATTTGAGACACAGTGGTCATGAGAGTGTTGCAGGGGCAGACAATAAAATGAAGACCATCGCCGGGAGGCTTGTAAGAGAGTTAGAACGCAAACTCCCGCCCCACCACTGTTATAATCCGCAATTAATGTTGTA
>JAGVMN010000012.1 GCA_020053795.1 Bacteroidia bacterium
AGTTGTCAATGGTTAGTTGTCAATGGTTAGTTGTCAATGGTTAGTTGTCAATGGTTAGTTGTCAATGGTTAGTTGTCAATGGTTAGTTGTCAATGGTTAATTGTCAATGGTTAGTTGTCAATGGTTAGTTGTCAATGGTTAGTTGTCAATGGTTAGTTGTCAATGGTTAGTTGTGAATGGTTAGTTGTCAATGGTTAGTTGTCAATGGTTAGTTGTCAATGGTTAGTTGTCAATGGTTAATTGTGAATGGTTAATTGTGAATGGTTAATTGTGAATGGTTAATTGTGAATGGTTAGTTGTGAATGGTTAGTTGTCAATGGTTAGTTGTCAATGGTTAGTTGTGAATGGTTAGTTGTCAATGGTTAGTTGTCAATGGTTAGTTGTGAATGGTTAGTTGTCAATGGTTAATTGTGAATGGTTAGTTGTCAATGGTTAGTTGTCAATGGTTAGTTGTGAATGGTTAGTTGTGAATGGTTAGTTGTCAATGGTTAGTTGTCAATGGTTAGTTGTCAATGGTTAGTTGTGAATGGTTAGTTGTCAATGGTTAGTTGTGAATGGTTAGTTGTCAATGGTTAGTTGTCAATGGTTAGTTGTCAATGGTTAGTTGTGAATGGTTAATTGTGAGAGGTTAGTTGTGGGAGATATAGTTTCATTAACCCTTAACAATTAATCTTTAACCATTATTATTGGTTGTTCATATTGGATTTTACAGTTTTGATTATTGTTGTTATCAGTTTGATAATTTCAACTGCATCATTGCTGTGATTTTCAAACTGCTCTAAAGTCAGGTAATCCGTTTCCCTCAATAGTTCCAGCCAATAGATTGTTTCGTTAATTTCTTTTTGGGCAATTGCCATTTTATGTTTGAAATCGGCTTTTGTTTCGGCATGTTCGGCTTCACGAATCATAGCCCCAACGCTGGTAGCACTTCTCAACAATTGCTTAGACAAAATAAATTCCTTCTTTTCAAAAGACAAATGTTGATATAGCTTCACAATTGTGGCAGCAAAATCAAAGCTCTTATTTTTTACAATGTTTTCTTTCATTTTTCATTAACCATTGATCATTAACCATTAACCATTAAAGTTCCATTGGCACCTCCATCAGCAAAAATTCAGCATTAGATTCAGCAGATATTTTCACTTTTTCGAAATTCCATAAGCCATATCCATCCCTGGGATTCAGCATTTGATCCCCAACTATGATATTCCCGTTGAGATTGAAAACGTACAACCCGTTTCCTTTTCCTTTGATAGCATATTCTGTAGAAATTCCTTTGTCAAATTTGCCCAAATGGAACCACGCGTTTTGATGAATCCAAACACCCGCGTCATTTGGGTTTGGGGAGAGAATTTGTTGTAGCTTGTTGTGACGGTCTGCCAGTTTTAACGTGATCTGATCATATCGGGGCGTTACGTTTTTCTTATTTGGGAAGACCCAAATTTGCAGGAACTTCACCCGGTTATCCTTATTTTTATTGAATTCACTGTGTTGGATTCCGGTTCCGGCACTCATCACCTGTATGTCTCCGTTGCGAATGACCGCCACATTACCCATGCTGTCTTTGTGTTCCAAATCACCTTCCAATGGAATGGAAATAATCTCCATATTATCGTGGGGATGCGTTCCGAATCCCATTCCGGCCTCAACGGTGTCGTCATTCAAAACTCTTAACACGCCGAAGTGCATACGTTCCGGATTGTAATAATTGGCAAAACTAAAGGTATGATAGCTTTGCAGCCATCCGTGATTGGCGTTGCCGCGGGTTTCGGCTTTGTGTAAAACAGAATTTTCCATAATCGCTGAGTTGGTGTTTGGTATGTGGTTGAATCCAATAATCTCGAGTTCCTTTAATTCGTCAATATCGTTTTTGACAATATTGCCGAGGGCGGCAGAGGCTGCAAAGATGCCTGTCCCCATCAGCCCTTTCTTTAAGAAGTTTTTCCTGTCCATCGCCGAATTGTTTTGAAGTACCTTACAAACATACGAATTGTGCTGAAAGTTTTGTGGGTTGATAGGTTGAATGGTTTATAGGTTGATGGGTTGAAAGGTTTTTTAGTCGGACATGAATTTTCAACATACCCCAATGCTTTAGCTTTGGTTAAAAAAGAGCTGGGTTGATAACTTGAAGGGTGTATAGGTTTAAAATATTTTCGCCGAAAAACATAGCCCCATGCTTCAAATCGGGGTTCCAAAGGTAGTTGAGGCTCCCGAAACTACCTGTTCATTCTACTCCCTGTCACGCGATAATTATAATTGGCAATTTGCAACCTGAGTTCCTTTTCGAGCTGATCTGCCAAAAGTCTTTTGGAACTCATAAGGTTGGTAAGACATGCCGGATCGTTTTGCAAATCGTAAAGCGAGAGAGCTGTTTTTTTGTCGAATTGCAGGCTCCACTGCCCTTTGGTATAGGTGTACAAACCATTGTCATAATGCACGGCACCAATGTTTACCGACGAGTCCAAAAGCGATCGGCCCAAAGACAGAATTGAATCGGGATAGTGAATCAAATCCAAAATGGATGGGGTGATATCAATATGCTGAGCGGTCTTTTGGCTGATTCCATTCAGGTTCAGTTTCGGACAATAAAAGAGCAATGGCACTTCGTATCTTCCCGATGCAGTCCGGAACATTGCAAGGCTGTTTTCTGAGCTATGATCTGCGGTAATCACAAATAGGGTATTGCTGAACCATGGCATTTGTGAAGCGGTCTTAAAGAATTCTCTCAAAGCCATATCTGTGTATTGAATGACGGGATGAATACTCAGTGATCCTTTTTCGAAAGCACTGGCATACTGTTGCGGAACTGCATAAGGATGGTGACTGCTCAAAGAAAAAATGCCCGCCATAAAGGGCTGGGGAACATGGTTCAACTCCTGAGCGAAATACTGAAAATATGGTTCATCATAAAGTCCCCAATGGCCGTCAAAGGCTGTGGGGTCTCCTTTGAAATCTTCTTTGCTGTAATATTTGTCGAGACCAATTTGCAACAGAAAAGGCCGAAAACCCATCGTGTTCTTATCTGCACCGTGGAAAAAAGCAGTCGTGTAACCGATTTTCGACAGATAGCCCGGTAGACCGTCTACACGAATCCCGGCGTATTTTGAATGAACAAAATGCTTGTCTAACAAATTGGGAATCGAAGCAAAAATGGCCGGAACAACAGCCATCGATTTCAACCCGTTGGCATAGGCCTGGTCAAAGACTAATGACACTTTCATCAGACTGTCAAGAAAGGGGGTATAACTTCTGGCCCCGCCGCCATTCAAACCCGTATATTCTTTACCGAAACTCTCCAGAATGATGATGCAGACATTCATTTTTTGTACAGGTTTGTCTCCAAAGAATTGGAGATCGCATTTTGAAATTGAAGAAAAATCCTCAGTTGGTTTGAGCTTAGGGATATAGATTTCATCACCCAGACTTTCGAAAACCACCAAGGGTGTATTGGGGATGGCTTGCCACGGCCCTTGTGGAGCAAATAAAACGGCATCGGAACTGCGTAAAGGCCGCAACCGGAAACCACCCCGGGCAACAAGAAATAAAAATCCTAATGTGAAAATGTAGATGAACGAAAACCGCAAAACCGGAACAATGACTGCTTTGAATTGTGGATAGAATCTGTAGGCCGTCCAAATCAGAACAAGAATGAGGGGGATGGCCCAGAAGTAACTGGAGAGATAGGTAAAAATTGAAATGTTGTTGTCACCCGTAAACTCAAAGAGTTCTGCACCCGACCGGACTTTAGAATAGGGAAAATAGAGAATATCTACTACCGATATGACAATGACAAAAGCAAAGAAAACAGTAAACCAGATTCTTCCGATGTAGTATAAAACCTTTTTGTTTTTCGCCAGAGCTTCTACCCAACTGATCACTAGTACAGGCATCAGGCCATAAAAAAGGGCAATCCAATCTATGAGGCTTCCTGCCAAAAAAATGGTGATCCAGGATGCTGTATCAGCGTTGGATAGCTGGGATAAATTGTAACACACAAAAAATATTCGCAAAAGGCACATCAGCACCAATGCCAGGAATAGTCGGTAAAACAGCGTTTTTAATTGAGTCAAAGAGGCTCGCATGGCGGCAAATATACGGTGACGCGTGGGGTTGAGGAAATATTCCAATTTGGCAACGCATCCGGGTAAATGCAATTTGCTGAGGTTTGTCCTGGTTCATTAACAATTAACCATTCAATGTCGTTTATTTAAGGATTTTATTGTACCCTTTTAGAGCCGTAGGTTCGATCCATATTGTAAGGCTGGACTTTAGTCCGGTCATAATAATGAGGTTAAACTCAATTACTGTCTCAGACCAAGTATATATTGCCTTCCATCAATATGTGTCGTCTCTACGAGACTCACCTTTCTTTCGCTTTTCAACGGATTGAAGTCCATTATTATCATTAATATCGTCCGTCCCAGCGGGACTGTTTCGCGTAACAAAGTGATATTGATTAACAATTTACCCTTGACAATTGACAATTAAATGCTACTTTTGCCACCCTTAAAACGCACCACAGCATGAAAACAGGAATTCATCCCGATAATTACAGACTGATCGTATTCAAGGATATGTCAAATGAGACCGCTTTCCTTACCCGTTCAACAGTTGCCACCAAAGAAACCATCGTTTGGGAAGATGGCAAAGAATATCCGCTTTTCAAACTCGAGATTTCCAATACCTCGCATCCTTTCTACACCGGCAAATCAAACCTGATAGATACTGCAGGAAGAATCGAGAAATTCAAAAAACGCTACGGAAACAAAGAGGCCTAAGCCTTCTGAGACAATATTTTTAAAAAAGCTCCCGCATGTTCGGGGGCTTTGTTTTTTTACAGACCTTTGTAGTCATGGTATTATTCGACGATTCTGAGAGAAACCATTTGTTACCGCTGGTGTTCACAAGGCCGGTGGCTGAATTGCGAATCGGTATTTTGACCATCAGTGAAAAATGGCAGAAATATTTAGGGGGAACCCTTTCTTGGGAGACACATGATTATCTTCAGGGCAAATACCCTAAATCAACATCTTCCGATCTGTTAAAAATAAACGGGCGGGTTTTGCCGGATGAGCAACTGGCTGAGGCCGTTGCTGGTTTGGCCGATGATTCTGTGTTGTTGGATAATACAGGACTGGTGATCGCTTTTAAATCCGATCAGACATTTGCCTCATTAAAACCCGACACGCTTGAGAAAAGCAGCTACAATAATGCGTTTGGAATCATCCGCCGCACGTATGACCTGTTCCGTTTGAATGGTGTCGAGCTTGAAAAGGATTTCAAACTTTTGACAAAAGGTCGAAGTTCAGCCAATATAAAAGGGAACAATACACTGATTGGAGAAGAAAACATTTTTGCGGAACCGGGTGCCGTTGTTTCTGCCTCGGTGATCAATGCCAAAGCGGGCCCAGTTTATCTGGCTGCTGATAGTGAAATTATGGAAGGTTGCCTGATTCGCGGTGGTTTATCTTTGGGAGAACATTCCGTTTTGAAGATGGGTGCCAAAATCTATGGACCCACTACCATTGGGCCACACTGCAAGGTGGGTGGAGAAGTGAACAACAGCGTGTTTCTGGGATATTCCAATAAAGCCCATGATGGTTTTCTGGGGAACTCCGTAATTGGGGAATGGTGCAACTTGGGTGCGGATACCAACAACTCAAACCTGAAGAACAATTATTTGGATGTGAAGCTTTGGAACTACGTTTCCAAAAGATTTGAAAACACAGGACTTCAATTCTGCGGCCTGATTATGGGAGATCATTCCAAATGCGGTATCAATACTATGTTTAACACGGGAACTGTCGTTGGTATTTCATCCAATATCTTTGGTTCTGGTTTTCCGCGAAACTTCGTCCCGTCATTTGCCTGGGGTGGGGCACAAGGCTTTGAAACGTTTCAATTGGACAAAGCTTTTGAGGTGATGGAAAAGGTAATGGAACGGCGACATATTGCATTGACAGAAACAGACAAAAAGATTTTTGAACACATTTTTAAAGAAACTGCCGAAAGCAGATACTGGGAAAAGAAACCTTTGCAGGCATGATGAAAAGAAAACCCCTAATTGCAGGAAACTGGAAAATGAACACCAGCCTTGAAAAGGCCAGAGAACTCGCCACGGAAATCAAGGGTATGGTCCTGGATGAAGTGAACGGAAATGTGGAGATTATTTTGATACCACCTTTTACCCATCTTTCAACGGTGAATGGATTGTTGAGCGGAAGCAACATAAAGACGGGAGCTCAGAATTGCAGCCAGTTTTATGACGGAGCTTATACTGGCGAGATTTCAGCAGCCATGCTTCAATCTTTGAAAGTTGGTTCTGTTTTGGTAGGCCATTCCGAACGTCGTCAATATTTTGGAGAAACAAATCAAATTCTTGCTGAAAAGGTGAAACGTGCTTTAGAAGCCGGGCTGACCTTAATATTTTGTTGTGGTGAAATGCTGTCTGACAGGGAATCTGAAAAACATTTTGAAGTTGTAAAAACCCAATTGGACGAAGGACTCTTTCATATAGCCGAAGCCAACCTCGGCAAAATTGTTATCGCTTATGAACCCGTTTGGGCCATCGGCACCGGAAGAACAGCTTCTGCATCACAGGCTCAGGAAATGCACGCCTTTATCAGAAGATTGGTCATTGATCATTATTCTGAAAGGGCCGGAAAAGAAATGAGAATTCTTTATGGAGGTAGTGTCAAGTCGGGTAATGCAAAAGAGCTTTTTTCCTGTGAAGATATTGATGGTGGGTTGATCGGTGGAGCGGCTTTGGAATCAAGAGGATTTACCGATATTGTTAAGGCTGCTCTCTGAGATAGAGATACCCAACATAAAGGTTTCGCTTCTTGCCGGCTATTACCAAATATTGATCATCCGAAATTCTGGTTATCAGGTGAGGCAATAGAGCTAAATCAACAGCACCTGATTGGGAAATCTGTCTTTGATACCAGATACCATCCTGACCCTGAACGGAACAGTAAATGGCTGGCCTGCGGCCGTTGTTGAATTTGATGTTTTTGTTCTGCAAGTATTTTTTATGATGATTGAACAGGATGATTGGCTCTCCGTTTCTAAAAATGACATTGTAAGAAAGTTGCTGCCCCCTGTCGTTATAACTTCGCTGTTTTTTACGGATCAATTTTTCTTCTAATGGTTTGAAATCAGGGCTGATTTTTGAATAAACCACGGCTCCGTAGTGAAAGGAATAAAGTGTTTCTCTGCCGGAAGAACCCACCCTTTTGTTGAAGTACTGCTCGCCAACTATATATATGTTTCCGCTATCGTCTTTCCATAAAAGATCGGGGTGGATAGCTACTACAGCCTTTGGTTTTTCGAAATAGTTGAGCTGACTTTCTCTGATGATATTTGAGCCAAAAGGCAAATGAACGGTATCCCAATTGAACATTTCAGATTGGCCATAATTGAACAGATAATATCCAAGTGCTGCATTTTTAGACGAGTTTCCATAGGTGGCTACGACGATTTTTTCTTTGGTAAAACACCGCACCCTCAGATAATAGGTTTCCGGGCGAAAGGGCAATTTTTGGGTTGAAATCAAATTGGCATTACGGTCAAGGGTGCTTAGGTGGAATTCATAATTGGGTTGAAAATGCCTTGTTTCAAGAGCATTTATATGGTAAACCTTGTGAAGCATTTTTATCTGATTGTGAACAAAGAAAATATCAATCGCCTCTGTCAGTCTCTCCTCGTAGCCAAGGGAAAAAGTAGATTTTTTAATGCTGACCCAATTGTCATTGTGGCCATTGGCTGGCAGGTCAGGGAATAAGACAAACCAGAAATGAATCCTGGCAGAATCCCGAAAATGTCTGGCTGTAGGTTGCAGGGCAATGAACAATTCCCCTTTCAGACTTTTCACAAAAAAATGAGCCGGGTTTGCGGGATCACTGTTAAATTCTGCGAGCAAATAGGTTGAATCCCTCCCACTGACTCTCATCAACAATTTGTCAGTATTACCAAAAGAGTTCCGGTGAAGCACCTGAACAAAAGTCTGATCAACCATCCCTGACCATATCTCATTCTCGAGTCTTTTTTCTTTCGCCTCGGTTGCAATCAAAGTATCAAAATTGAGATTTGTCTCCAACAGCAACGTTTTGTCCTTTTGACGGACGGTAATTCCCATCAAAGAGTCTTTAAGACTCAGGTTTTCAAAAATCAGTTTGCCGGAGGGTAAGGGTAATTTTTTCTGCCAAACTACGAACATGGATAAATCATTCTGAGCGTATAGATGAACAGGAAAACAGAAGAGAAAAGCGAAAGAAGCGAATGCAATATTGACGCGTTTGACGAACTTTTTTTCTTCTAAAATCTTCACAAATAGTTAAACTTATAATTCTAATAGTCGAATTTTGGAACCTTAAAATCGCAGTAGGCGAGAGAAAAACCAAACCGGATGATTTTGGAACAAAATTAACCAATACGTGTATAACCGAATGAAAAGTTTATGAGTATCCATTTTTACTTCAGATTGTTGATTTTGACACCAATGTTATTTGCCGCTTGCCGAACCGGGAAAAAGCAAATGCAAAAAGGAGATTATGATCAGGCTGTTGTTTTGGCCGTAAAAAGATTGAAACAAAACCCGGACAGCCGCAAAGCCAGAGCAACCTTACCGGAAGCTTACGAATATGCGAGACAAAAACATTTGACGGCAGTAGATCAGAATCTTAAATCAAATGATCCTTTGCGGTGGGACTTTATTGTAGAACATTACGAAATATTAAACCGGCTTTATGCGGAAATTAGTTCTTGCCCTGCCTGTAAGTCATTGGTTCCTAACCCTGTCTTTATACAGAGTGAATTGCAAAACGCCAAATTAGAAGCCACCAAATATCATTACGGCCAGGGAATAAAGGAGATGGAAAAAAAAGACATGATGGCTGCCCGAAATGCTTATCGTCAATTCCTGAAGGCCAAAACCTATACCCCTCAATACGATGTAATAGATGACTGGCTGGTAAAATCTAAAGACGCTGCCACCATAGATGTTCTTGTACTTGATATCCCTATGCATTCCAGAACTTTTTCTTTGAGTAACGAGTTCTTCAGCAATAAGATTATGGAATATGCACGGTCATTGCGATTCAGGTTTGTAGATTTTTATTCCTTGAAGGAAGTTGAACAGTACAAGATAGCACCTCATCAGGAATTAGAAATGCGTTTTGATGATTTTGTAGTGGGCCAGACCTATGTAAAAGAAACCATTGAAAAAATCAAACGAGACAGTGTGAGAATTGGAGAAGTAAACACCAAAGAGGGTAAAAAACCTGTTTACGGAACTGTTAATGCCGAACTGCATACTTTTACAAAAACGGTTCAGAGTTCAGGTCTTCTTGATGTAAGAATTTATGATTCAAAAAGCGGAACCACCATACAGCAACGAAAATTTCCGGGAACATATATTTGGGACAGTCGCTGGGCGTTTTTTAATGGCGATGAAAAAGCCCTGACAAAAGAACAACTAAATATGACCAGATTGCGAGAAATTCCACCACCGCCCCCACAAGATTTGTTTATTCAATTCACGGTACCCATTTATGATCAGGTGACCAATTTTTTGAGAAATTATTACAAACAACACGACATTTAACCAAAAGTGAAGAGTGAAATGTTTTTGTTTGCTTAATGAATATAGTTAATTTACTCTTAATTCTTCACTTATAACCCTTCACTTATTTCAAACATTAAACCTGAAATGCATCAAATCGCCATCCTGAACCACGTATTCTTTGCCCTCTACATTTAATTTTCCTATGTCCCGGCAGGCGGCTTCAGACCCGTACTTCACAAAATCTTCATAGTGCATCACTTCAGCACGTATGAATCCTTTTTCAAAATCCGTGTGAATTTCTGCGGCAGCTCGTGGTGCTTTCGTGCCACGGTGTATAGTCCAGGCTCTGACTTCTTTTACCCCGGCAGTGAAGTAGGTGATAAAGTTCAACAAGTGATAAGCTGCTCTGATCAGCCGGGCAACACCGCTTTCCTTCAGGCCCATTTCCTCCAAAAACATCAATTGATCTTCAACACTCATGTCGGCCATGTCAGATTCAATGGCGGCTGAAATAAAAAGTATTTCGGCATTTTCATGAGCTACCGAAGCCATGAACTTTTTAGTATATTCATTGCCTGTTACCACCGATTTTTCGTCAACATTACAGACATACATGACGGGCTTTGCTGTCAGCAATTGCAATTCATCCAATATCTTTTTGTCTTCTTCTTCCAGTTGAACACTTCGGGCGGACTTGCCTTGCTCCAGATGTTTTTTTACTGCTTCAAGATTGTCCATCATTTTGCGGGCATCTTTGTCTCCAACCTGAGCCTGTTTGCTGATTTTCCTGATTCTGGCTTCTACCGATTCCATGTCTTTCAGTTGCAGTTCGGTGTCAATAATTTCTTTATCGCGAACCGGATCAACAGTGCCATCAACGTGGATCACATTTGGATCATCGAAACAGCGAACTACATGTATGATGGCATTGGTACTGCGGATGTTTCCAAGAAACTGATTTCCCAAACCTTCGCCTTTACTCGCACCTTTCACCAGTCCGGCAATGTCAACAATCTCAATAGTGGCAGGTACCACCTTTTGCGGCTTTACGATTCTCTCGAGCTCAAACAGGCGATCATCTGGAACGGTAATGGTGCCGATGTTCGGTTCAATGGTACAGAAAGGGAAATTGGCACTTTGGGCCTTCGCGTTCGACAAGCAATTGAAAAGCGTTGATTTACCTACATTTGGGAGGCCGACGATGCCGCATTGTAATGCCATATTTTGGTTTTTAAATTTAGGGGTGCAAGTTTACGACTATGGCTTCGCAATGGCAAATGCAATTGTTGGCAAAGCAGCAAAAGAACTGGGTCGAAAATTGCATCCAAATTGGTATGATTGAAAAAAGAGAATATTTTTGCAGAACGATCAACTAAAATTCACTAAATAATCATCTTAATTCCAACCTTATGAAGAATCTATTCTTGTTATTCATCCTTGCTATTTCGATTCTCAATGCCACGGCCAAAATATACTACGTGACGCCAAATGGAACCGGCATGGGAACCAGTTGGACAGATGCCGAGAGGGATTTGCAATTGGCTATCAATAAGGCCTCTTCGCTCGGCGATTCGGTTTGGGTGAAAGAAGGACTTTACCTCCCTTTGCGTGACAAAAACGGAACTCTTAATCCTTCTAATCCAAGAACTAAGTGTTTTGTTATTATAAGTTATTCAAAAGTCTTTGGCGGCTATTTGGGCATTCCGGGTACTGAAGGAATGTTCTATACACGTGATCCATGGAGCAACCCATCCGTACTTAGTGGCGACTTACTCCAAAATGACTTTCAGCAACCCGATGATTCTTTCAGCAATGACAATTGCTATAATGTGATAGTTAACGATGTCAGGAATACCCCAGCAGGTGGTTTTAATGCTTTGATAGATGGATTTACAATATCCAGGTCATTTGGTGGCTCGGGGATGTTGAACATTGGGGCCAACCTTGTTATTCGCGATTGCTTATTTACGAAAAACAAATCTGAATACGGTGGTGGCATGTATAACGAAAATGCAAACCCCACAATCATTGGATGCCACTTTAGAGAAAATATCGGTAACGGTGGAGGAATTTGTTCTCATCAAGGAAAGCTAAAAATTTACCGGAGTTTATTTATGGATAATAATGGCTTGGGTCTTGGTGGTGGCATATTGAATAAGTCCGGGGCCGTTAGCCAAATCGAAAATTGTTGGTTTTATGCGAACATGGCTTCCTTAGGAGGAGCGATAGCAGACAACGGGTTTGACGGCATTACTCAAACAACAGTGGTGAATTGCACTGTGAATGAGCATATTTTATTTGATGCCAGAGCATTTTATTGCAGCGACCAATCGGTCGTTAAAATAATGAATTGTATTGTGTGGGGAAATGGAAGCACTTCTGGAAACAACATTTTTAAAGCTGTTTCTGGTGCATCTCTAAGCATTAGTTATAGCGATATTCAAGGGGGATACACCGGCACAGGCAATATAAACTCAGATCCAATGTTTGCCCGCAATTCTGATGTCCACCTTAAATCGAACAGCCCATGTATTGACAAGGGAGAAACAACAGGAGCACCGTTGATAGATTTTGATGGAAACAATAGAGTGGTAAAACCTGATTTGGGTTGTTTTGAAAATGGTACCATTGCTGGCGTAAGGGAGAGTAACACAGAACAGTTTTTAGTATCCCCGAATCCCTTCATAGATCAGGTATTTTTTGAATTCAAGGAACTGAATGTGGACCATGTTAGCGTGACAATATTTAATTCCCAAGGAAAGAAGATTCATACTCTTAATATTAAATTAGAAAGAGGTATTGGCGAATTAGGTCATTTAAACCTTGCCAATGGTGTTTATATATTCGAAATTGAAGCGGGTGATAAGACTTATTTCCGGAAAATGACAGCTCAGTAATTATTTTTACAGTGATTAAATGAACCCCATTCACACAATCAATTTTGATATAACAAACAATTAGTTCGAATCATTTTCAGCTAACTTTGCCGTATATCAAAAATGATATGGCAGTAAAACCAGACGGTCATCCGGCAGTTGAAAAATTCTCCTCTCTTAAAATCCTCCAGATCACCACTTTGCTTTGCGTGCTGCTTTATTTCGGAAGAGCGGTTTTAATTCCCCTCAGTTTTTCATTGCTCATCAGTTTTATTCTTTATCCGGTGTGCAAATGGCTCGAAAAAAAGGGAATTCATGAGAAGCTTGCTATTTTTATTTCTATTTCTTTTCTGACCATTCTGATGGGTGCTCTGGTTTATTTGCTGTTCACCATGTTCATGGCCTTCTCTCATGAGTGGCAGGCATTGAGGATAAAACTACAGGAAACGGTATCGCAGTTGAGTATTTTTCTTGCCGAACAAACAGATTTCAGCAACGAAAGACAACTGACCTTTTTCAGGAACGCCATTGACAATTCAGGTTCTCAGTTTGTTTCGTTCATGCAAAGCATCATATATTCTTTTACGGAAACCGCGTTATTCCTTTTCATCGTACCGGTTTTTGCCGCCCTCATTTTATATGAACGCCGGATGCTGGTGAAGGTCTTATACATGCTTTTGCCTGCAAACAAAAGGGAAACGCTTCATGAGATTTTGGTCGAAACCATTCATGCCTATTATAATTTCGTTAAAGGCATGATGCTGGTCTATATTATAGTGGGAATGCTGAACAGCATCGGTCTGGCCATTCTGGGAATTCCCCATCCGTTCCTGTTCGGGTTTATTGCATCTGTTCTGACCTTCATCCCCTATTTCGGAATTATGATCGCCTCGCTTTTACCTATAACGATTGCCTGGATCACCTATAATTCCATTTGGTATCCCTTAGGGGTGGTTTTGGTTTTCGGAATTGTACAGATGCTTGAGGCCAATGTCATTTTCCCATTTGCGGTGAGCAGTCGCTTGAAAATAAACACCCTTGTTGTCCTCATTGTCATTATTGCCGGAGGCATACTTTGGGGCGGGGCCGGAATGATATTGTTCATTCCTTTTCTGGGCATTCTGAAACTGGTAGCAGACAGAACAGCAAGTCTGAAAGCACTCTCGATGCTTCTTGGTGATGGAAGTTTGAGCAAGGCAAAGAAATAGTCAGGCAAATCAAATGTCTTTTCTATTCTCTATCCCAACTACCGGGCATCGGCAGTGATCGGCCACTTCGTGAGAATTTTAATGGTCATAGCGATTTTTCCCTTATTTTTGATCCATACCAATGAACGCCCAAACCTTTCAAATGACTTGTAACAGAACCATCGCTGTGGTTTTGATTTTGATATTCGTTCCTTTGCTTGTTATGGGCATCGTTGTTCCAATCACGCTGATTTACGGAACAGAATGGTCCGATGCCGTTTTACTTACCGTGATTTTTGCGGCCATGGCTGTTGCCATCCTTCTCACTCTTTGGGCAGTAAAGAATATTGGATCAGTTCCATGCACGGTTACGATTGATGAAGCAGGAATTGAAATCTTGTTGGGAAGAAGCACCCTGATCTTCCCGCATAAAATTTTGCTTTCCAGGTGGTCGTCGTTGGCGGCGGTGAGTTCAGACTTTGAACCAAAGAATGACAAGAGATTCTACAAGGTACAATTCAGAGAACCGAGGTTCACCCTATATCTTACCCCATCTGAAAAAGTCAGCGGGCCCGATGAAGAAACAGCATTCGGGGCGTTGATGATGGGTTATGTTGAAGAAACAAACAGAACGGCAGGTGATCGGAGTGAGGAACCCATTGAAACCAAAGGCTTCTATCAGGGGAAATGGGCCAGAATTATTGCCTGGATGATGTGGATTTTCACAGGGGTCATCTTTATCGGACTATTGGTTTTCCCTGAAAAAATGGATTACCGGAAAGTGGCACAATTCAGTATTGCCGCCGGGGCATATCTGACAGCTTATTATATTGGAATCAGAAGGAAAAAAAGATGAGGCCATATCGTCGGCCACAATAACTCACAAAGTCTGAGTCTTATCAAACACCAATACATCCTCCACAGGTTTTCTCAAAGATTTGGTCATTTCCTCTGACTCGTGCAACCGGAACAAAAAGATTTCTCCCGGGTACTTGTTAATCCCAAAGACTTCTTCATGCAGCACCCTTATTTCCGATAAGACTTTGATCATGTCGACACTCAGTCCTTCGTTGTTGCCTTTGACCAAACGGGCAAAAAGAAAGATGGCGGCAGACATAGGCTGTATGGCAAATTCAAGTTCGGCACATTATGCCTTTGGTTTGAGTTTTTCTCAAACCAATACAAAGACAACAACTCGTTATTTTTGTTCAAATAGCAGATGTTTTTGAAAAACAATAACATTTGGTAAATACTTCCTTTATAGAAAAATCAAATGTTTTAATAAGATGTACAATCATTAAAGCAGATTTGTAAAAGAGAAGAAATTCACAAATTATACAAATGTTGCATAAAGTTGAATCCAACAAAAGTAATTTCGAAACCTAAAACCTATACCCCAAATACCAACCAATACCAAGTTGAGAGAAACGGCTGACGTACTTTGCAAAGTTCGACCCCAATTGTTTGCTACCAAAGAAGTTGGCTCCAAATTGCAAATGTGGCGACAATTGATAGCCGGCATTGAATTGGGTTAATGGATTGACTGTAAATCGCTTTAGTTTTTGCTCGCTATCCCCGATTGCAGTTAGTCCGTCAAGTTTCGAATTGATCAAAAATTCCTCTGCCTTGTAAAGCCACTGAAATTCCGCTCCTACTCTTACGGAAAACCGAAGCCTCTTATAGGGATATTCAAAACGGGCCTGTATTGGAATTTGAAACCAACGAAAAGTATTCTTGTCTGCCTGCCCTTTAATAAAAGACTCCTCCGAGTGTATGGCTGTCGTGTCTTGGTATTCTTTTATCAAAGAAACCGAAGTTCCATTAGGCCGGATATCAAAATTGGGTTCTATCATTGAGTAACGAGTTTCTGTTTCATATCGCACATCCGGAGCCATGTAACCAGTTTTAAGCGAAGCCTGACTGTAACCTATTCCAGTTAGTAATCCAAAATCTCCTTTATGAATAATAACATTCACAACATAACTGCTTGCTTCATTCTCCTTTTCATATTGTCTTCGGAATTTTAATTCTGAGGCAGATAATCCTGAAATGTCGTTTTTTAATTTCATGGAGTACTTTCCATCCAATTCAATGCTAATATTAAATTTCCTTTTGTTATTAGGTTTGAAGGTTTGAAACTGATTTGATGAAATTACATGATGATTCATAACTTTGAAAAAAGAATGAATACCTTTTGGGAAAAGTTTTATCAAGGTGAATTCACCTTCAATATCTGCCCGCGTAGGTTCTTTTGCCCTAAATTTCGAATAATTTGGTTGATCTACCGATGGCGATACTTCTGTTTTTAACAGACCCTTGCTTACTTTTGGTACCTGAACAGACTTCTCTTTGTTTTGATTTAGATCTAAAAATGAATTTCTCCTTTTGTGTCTATCAGTTGATTCAGTTTTGTCCACGTTGCTTTGACCTGTCCGATACTTAATTCCATGTTTGTTTAAATTCATTTTTGAGTGGTCTTTCACTTCGTTATTATTCCTTTCAGAGTTAATACCCGTTGCAATGGTTCCTGCTTCTTTATTTAGGCGTGTTTCATCCTTAGCAAGGATTTGGGTCTTATAGGACAATACCGAAACCGGTTCGTTTGTTGAATCTGAACCCGAATGAAGGTATAAGGCAATGGCACCAGTGGCTACAAATCCTATGATGGCTGATATTATCAGCATGTTCTTTTGAAACGGAATGATTGCAATATCCTTTTCGACCGATGCCCACAAGGTGGGATCGTACTCAAAGTGTTCCTCGGTTTTTTCCATGAACAGCTTGTCTATGGGATGTTCATCTTGATTTTTCAAAGCGAATCGAATTAGTTCTATTGTGCTCTTCATCTAACATTTGTTGTAACCTGACCCTTGCCTCATGCAGATACCATTTCGAGGTTCCTTCACTCATGTCCAGCATCTCACCAATTTCGCGGTGGTTAAAACCATCAATGGCATATAAATTAAAGACCTTTTGACTCACCTGTGGCAGTGCTTGTAACATCTTGTGCAAGTCCTTTGCTGCTAAAGAAGTTTGAGAATCCAAAGCAGTTCTTACATTTTCGAATTTGTTCAGGTCGCCATTAAAAGAAATTATACTGTGGAGGCTTTTTGATTTTCTGAACTCATCGGTCAAATGGTTCAAGGCAATCGTTTTTACCCAAGGCAACAATGGTTTATCCAAATCGTATGTGATTAGGTTGCTGATTATTTTAAGGAAGATGGCATTCACGGCACCTCCCGCCTCATCATAATTGCGGTTGTATCGGATGCAAATATTCATGAGATAGCTAAACAACAGTTTGTACAATTGATTGCAGGCACGGCGATTCCCATTGGTACAATTTCTGATGAGTATAGCATCTATCTGCATTTATTTATTGCCCTAATGCATAAAAACCCGATATTTTAAATACCGGGTTTTGCAAATCTTAGCAGAAATTATCGTCTCACAAATTTGATATAATCAATACCAGTTTTGCCGGTTAACTTCAGGAAATACAATCCCGGTTGCAAGGTGCCGGTCCTAATAACTGATGTAAACATTGCCGTATTAATTATTTCATCGGAACGAAACACAATTTGTCCACTTGAATTAATGACTTCTATTTTAATGAAGTTTGGTTCTGAGTTCTCAAATGAAATAAACAATTCATCTGTCACTGGATTTGGATATATCTTCAATTTCAAACTGCTTATAACATCAATACCGACCTTATCTTCATCTATGACAATTATTTCAAACCCTCCTGTTTTCATCAACTTGCCCGATGAATCCAACCCGAGTGAATCGCAATAAGTTGCAGTACAAGTACGACCTAAGTAACTGTCTGTAATGGTTAGGCAAACCAAATACCTACCAAAAGTTTTGTAACTGTGCGTTGGATTTCTCTGAGCAGAGGATGTACCATCTCCGAAATCCCAGTAATAAGTTGTCAAGGGATTTTTGTTGGATTTATTGATCAGAAAAAGTTTGAATTTCTTGGACGTGTCAATGGCTACTGTAAAATAAGCTTTGCAAGTCGAATTGGATCCAACGTAAACTTGCCTACAGGTAGTAGAGGAATCTGTTGATGAACAATATACTGTAAGGCAAACATTATAATTCGTATTTACGTTGGTATAAACATGTACACCATTAGCAGATGTGCTTCCACTGCTGTCCCCAAAATCCCATTTCACGTTTAGTGGATAGTACGAAGATTGAAATACCATTGAATCGCCTTTAACCGAATAGGTAAAAGTCGAGTAACAAGGTTTGGTTACTACAACAGCATGACAGGTGGAATCTGTACAATTGTTGACGGTATCTGTAATTTTCAGACAAGCAGTATAAGTACCTGTAGATGGGAAAGTGTATGTCACAATATTTGCCCCGGAACTGAGTTTATTGCCCGCAATGGTCCACTCGTGGATGATGCCAAAAAAACCCGAATTGCTCTGAAAAGAATATTTGAGATAATTGGTATCAGGCCATTCCGTAAACCCTGCTCTGCATCCGGAACTCGTAAGCGAGATTATCATGCAAACGGTATCGCCGCATCGGGTAACCGAATCAAAAATAGATAGACAAACCGTGTAAGGCCCTACTCCGTTATATTTATGAATTGGGTTTTGTTTGTTGCTGGAAGTTCCATCTCCGAAAATCCATGTCCAGTCCGTAACCCTGCTACCGGAAGTAGAACTATCATAGAAATCAACAGTCATAGTTGACGGATCAACATAATAAGAAAAGTTCGCCTTGCATTGAGCTTTTGCGAATTGGCTGCCGAAAACAGCCATCAGAAGAATGAGTACGTTTTTTGTTTTCATAATATAAGTTATTTACCCTCGATACGAAGATAAAACGAAAAGAGTTGGTTGACCTTCTAAATTTTATCGTCAGCCGTTAAAAAAAATACTTACGCCATACTGGGTTTCATATAAAGAATAAGAATTGCTTCTCAGGTCAACTGAGATTTAGTCAAGTTGTCAAAAAAACAAATTTAACTCACGAAGTCTGAGTCTTATCAAACACCAATACATCCTCCACAGGTTTTCTCAAAGATTTGGTCATTTCCTCCGACTCGTGCAACCGGAACAAAAAGATTTCTCCCGGGTCTTTATTAATGCCAAAAACTTCTTCATGGAGAACCCTTATTTCTGATAAGACCTTTATCATGTCGTCACTCAGTCCTTCGTTGTTGCCTTTGACCAAACGGGCAAAAAGAAAGATAGCGGCAGACATAGGCTGTATGGCAATGTCAAGTTCAGCACATTTGATCCAGATGCGTTGCATGGCTTTTCCGCCGTTCAAAAAATCGAGGCGACTGTAAGATGGCATGGTGAGCAATCCCACCGCCGATGAGTGGTCAATGCATTTTTTGCCCAGCTTTTCGAATGCCCCGCCGCCACCCCAGCGAATGAGATTTTTGACCACGGACCATTTGCGGGCCAGATTGAAACCCGCTAATTCAGTGTTTGTAACGTCAACCGTTCGCATGTCAATACCCGTTCTCGAACGAATGGCATCTTCGGTTTTCCATTTTATTTCGTTGTAAAACTCGCGGTGGCTGGTTTCATTGGTCAATAAGGTTCTTTCGGATTTGCCGATGATTTTGGCAATGGTCTCCAGTTCCTCATCGGAACTTTTGATGATGAGTTTGGCTCCGGGAATTTCCGAAGCAACTTTTTTCAGGGCATCATATTTCCATTCAGGAATTTTAACCCTTTTGCTCACTCTTCTGTTGGTGGCCCTTTGATCAAGGAACGGGTAATATTGCTGATGCCAGGTTTTTTTAGCCCCGCGGATATCATCCGATAATTTTCTGAAGAATATTTTGGCGATGAGTAATTGGTCTTCTTCCGGATACAGTTTAACTTCTGTTTCCAAACCAAGAGTATAGGCCTCCAATTCGAGATTTTCAATAGCGGCTCCCAATCCGATATAGGCCCCCCGGTGGCGAAAATCGAGGTATTGGGTAGATGCATCCACTTCATGAACGAGGTATAGAATTCCCGATCGGTAAATCCATTTCCAGGGTTGGTTGTTTCCGCCGGACGGTGCTTTAATAGCTGTTGAAACAAGGGATGTAATTTCGGTTTCGGAAGGTATGTGAAATCCATCCGGCAATTTTTCAGATGAACCTATAATAGCATGGTAATTTCTGGTAGCGGCAAGTTCGACCGGGGACTGTTCGGCAGAAGTGTTTTCTTCTAATGAAGTATCTATTTTAGAGCTGCCATCTGCAACCAGATCAGCAATATCGACAATGTATCTGCCAGATTCCCTGTATTGATCGAGCAACATTCTTCGGCAAATGTCAGCAGTCATGCCACCACCATAAGTTACCGCAGAAGCCAATTGTGGCCAGGTATTCACCGTCTGGGTTATTTCAAGCAAAGACGAACGCATCCGGTCAGATAAGTTTCCCAGACCAACAATCTGCATCATAAAAGGCATTTTCTCTTCATTGGTTCTGGCGGCTTTGGCTTTTTGAGGATCCATATCATGCAACAGCCCGTGTAAAATTGGTCTCTCCGGTTCCAGATCAAACCGCTCCACATCTATAGTGCCCCGCTCGCTGGCCTCCATCAAAACTGGTACGCGATGAAATTTAGCCCTTTCGCGACAGGCAATTTTGATGTCTAATCCATCACATTCGTCTATCAGAACATCCAGTTTCCCGCCATCAAGAATAAAGGAATCGAGGTTAGCTTCAGTAATGCCCTCATGAAAACAAACGACTGTTAAGAATGGATCAATCTCGGCAATTTCCCGGGCCACAGCCACGACCTTTGTAATTCCCAGATTATGTAACCCGGTTCTTATCCTGTTCAGGTTGGTGAGTTCCAAAATGTCGTTATCTGCAATCCTCAGTTCCCCGACGATCCGTTCGAGGGCTAAAGTGGTAGAGACCGAACTGCCTACCGACAGGCCAATGACGCCCACTTTTTTTGTTGCCAGTAGTTTTTGCTCATCGGTGGTTATCTTGTTCTTGTTGCGGTTGGTTCTGGCTTCAATGAATTCCCTTTCATCAAGTATGTGAATGAGTTTATTTGACCAAGGATAGAAAACCCAAACGCCGTATTCTTCAATGGGGGTGTCCTTTAGATGAATCTTTACAGCATCATCAAGAATCTGCTTTGGAAATGGCCTGTCAGGGTTCAGAGATTTAACCAATTCCTCTAACTGACCAATCATTTCATCATGAACACACAGGTGCTTATTATCTTGAATTAATCGCAGTAACTTTTCTTTTTCCGACGGGTTCGACAGTTTGAAAAATTCCGGAACATGAACCTGTTTTATTTTGTCAGATTCGCTCCTTAACGCATTTAGACCATGTATTTTTTCCATGCAAAATCATTTTTTCTTTTTCAGCGGAACTATAACTGGGAGTATGGTCATTCGGGGTGCAAACATACTGCTGTATGGTCAGGCCGTAAGAATCCTCACCGGAAAGATATTCACAAGTGATGGAAGAAAGTGAACAGAAACGGAGACCAGCTTAGTCCCTTAAAAGTAAAATTTAACCATTTCAGCAGTAAATAAATTTAACCCGATTATTTTGGTATGATAACCGTTTTTCTTACATTTAGAGAACTGGTAATTATCACTTCACCAAATACGGTCAACCGACATTTCCGGATATGGCCTGTCTGGCATGGTGCAATGCTATACTTCAGAATCAGAAATATTTGTCGTAACCGTCCGGAAATTGTTCAGATATTCTTCATGAGCCTTTTTAAAAATCTGAAGTAACGACTCGCGTTCATCATAAACTTTCTTAGCTAACCCTTGTTTTCGTTTTCCAATTGATTGCAAACGAAGATCATATCTGAGCCTTTGTAAGCCGCTAAAATATTGAAAGGCGAATATTCCTGATGTCGGGAGAAGAAAAAAGAAAATACCGGCAAACAGCCCATTTCCGGTGTAATGAAAAATAAGCCAGGTCAAAGTAAAGCCGTTGATGGTAAAAAGTATCAACCCGAGTATGAGCAAAACCGACCCCGTGAAATCCGGGCGTTGAACAATTTTCTTAGCAAGTGCCGTACTCAGTAAAAAAGGCAACAAATGAAGCAATGCCCCGGCAACAAAAAGGGGTAAGCCAAAAAGAAAATATAAAACCAATAGAACGGGATTCACCGTTTTTATCTGCTTTTTGTACAAAGGATTCAAAATCCCCTGTGTAAGTTTCAGACGGTCAGTTAGAGCCAAATATTGCTGTACTCTGAGTTCCAGACTTTGCAACAAGTCCGGCTTTTTTACCTTAAAGTATTCCACCGATGCAAGAATATCCTTTCGGGCCATAAACCATCCCACATGGGCTTCATTATCCCCAATCCCAAATCTTTTTGGATCGCTTTGCACTATTTTTTCGGTCATTTCAACCAACTCCGCCCAACGGTTATCATTCATCAGCGTCGTTCGTCGTTTAAGCTCGGATTCTACCTGATTCGTCAGGTCCTGGACTGCCTTAAACGGGTCGTTTCGGTATGCTTCCATATAATCGGAAGCCGCAATAGGCCTTCCGAAATTCAGAAATAGTTTTCCCTGAAAATGATGCGGATTGGTGTAGTTTATCCCTACCGGAACAAGTGTCACACCGAGTTTAAAATCATTCTTTTCTTCGGCACCCAGTGCTATTCGGGCCGACCCGGTCTTCAAAGGCATCAGCATTGGTTTGGTTTGGCTTACACCTTCCGGAAAAATAACCAAAGCCCCGTTTTCTTCAAGCAGTTTGAAACAATATTGAAAGACCTCTTCATTCTTGTGCATCTCATTGGGAGAAAATGCTTTTCGATAGATGGGAATAACGCTTAATACATTCAAAATTTTAGCGACAACCGGGTTTTTGAAGGACTCGCCCCTTGCAAGAAAATGAACCCTTCTTTTCAGATATGCGGCTACTACAATCGGGTCCATAAAAGCACTGCGGTGATTGGGAAGAAAAATCACCGGACCAACCAAAGGAATGCGGTCTTCATTGCGAAGCTGTATTTCCCTGAAGTAATTCTTTATGGCATAGCCCAAAGCGAATTTGAGAAAACTATACAGCATAATACATTAGTTTATAAGTGATGGTTCGGATATTACTCGCTCAGGTATTGTTTCAACAATAATATATTATCTGTTTGAATAAAGTCGGGATTTATTTGAATTGCCTGTTTTATTTCTCTTCGCAATTTAACATTGTACAAGGCCACTTTGAGTTTTTTGCTGTGGGCCATTGCTATCATTTCTTTGGATGCATCTTCAAGTGGAGAAACCAATCCCTTCCAATTGTTTTTTAAACACTGTTCCAATGCAGAATTGGTAACCGCGGCATCGTAGAACAATTGCAAATTGGGGTTTATTCCGGCAAACAATTTTAGAAAATCCTGATTTTCAGATTCAATATAAGCCCATTCATGAGCATTGGTTTTCGTGATTACTTTTTCCAGACTATTGGCAAAAGTTTTGAAATATGGCATTAATTCATCGAAGCTGAGACAATCGTACTTTAAGTGGACCTGAATTGAAACCAGCGGAATCTTTTGATATTTGCTGAAACGATATAAGATATCAGCCAAAAGAGCAATGCCTTCCGCTTGAGGTTGATACTGATAAAATCCTCTGTAGTGGCAGCCGGATAGATAAGAAAATTCCGTATTGGAGATACACCCTACGCACTGTGTTTGAGTGATTAAATCCTGATCGTGATATAAAACTATCACGCTGTCTTTACTCATTTGCACATCTATTTCAACGCCATCTGCACCAAGAAAATCAATGGCCCTGAAAACACTTGATGCTGAATTTGGCGGATACGGGTTCTTTTCGGTTGGAAAACCCGACCCACCATGACCGAATACCAGAATACGCCCGGCCTCCAGCAATTTGGTTGCCGACAAGTCAACCTTTTTGCAGGTTGCCGAAAGCATTAGAACTAAAACAAGCGATATGAGACCGAAATTCTTGCCCATCCGCCCATTATGTTAGTTGGAGCCTTTTTACCCGAAGTCGGATCGATGAATGACTCAACAATGACCCCAGAACCCAATGCTCCAAAAAAATTGAGTTTGTCATCTTTCGAAGATTTGCCTGCCCCAATAGCCCCGTAAAATTCATGAATAAAAGCCTCCGGCCCTGCATTTTTGAGATTGAGGTTTTCGTAAACTAACCAGAACATTCCATAAACTTTATCCTTCTCAGCGAACTTGTAGCGATAACCGGTACTCATCCCAAAAGGCATTTTAGCCGGTAGATAAGTATTGGTCAGGTTTAACCTCATACCCCCGTATATCTCGTGTTTCCCTTTGGTTACATGAAGCTCTGCAAAGGTATTGACACCGCTATAAGATGCCGATGTTCCTGTTTCTACTGCTAAATGAAATGGGATTTGTCCGCGGCCTGATTCCCATAAGAGGCAAAGTGCCGAGATGCAGGTTATTGAAAATAGTCTGAATTGCATGGGCCTCAAAATTATTGATTCTTATCAAGCTTAAACGGAGGAATGTGTAAAAGATTTTATCCATTGTTTTTTCAAAGCCTCTTTCAGTGGATTAAACTTTTTGACTGATTTTGCATCCACCGTTTATTGAAGATTGATTTTATCAGGTGTTGAGAAGAAACCAAGCACTGACTTTGTTTTAAGCTAACCTAAGCTTTATCCCATCTGACCATTGTTCTTTAATAAAAAGTCAGGTCTTTGGTGATTGCTTTTGGTGTAGCTTAAGTTCGCGACAGACAAGTCTGTGATCCACTTCAGTTCGTCCGTTAGTATTTTTCACCAAAATATGCAGTGCCTTGAAAATATCCGGTGACATGGGCGTTTCCTCATGAGTCCACACATATAGCACCTGCTTCATCAATTGCATTTCCACCGAATTTTTTGCCCACACAAAACTTCCTTTTCCATTTAATTTTAGAACGAAAATTTCTGTAATCATACCGGAAGCAATCCTATAAAAGGTGCCAAGTCCCGGATTATAATCTACACTTCCATAGAAAAAGCCTAAGATAAATGGTCAGGCCAACTCATCTAAGGCGATGCCCCCGCCAATCTCCGTTGCCGATCCACCAATCTTTTTGCCCAAACAAATTTTCCATTTGGATTCGGTTTTGAAATGAATACCTCTTGGGTTTTTGAAGCTGTCGCAAGAAAATGAGTCATCACCTCAGTATGGAAATCAATGGTATCGCTATAATATCCGGTCGTATTGACATTACTTTTAAGATCAACCGTTATTGAGTAACCGCTCACGCTGAAGTTTCCTCCCACCGTTCTGGTCCAGATTTGGTTTCCTTCGGAGTCCATTTTAATTCATTAATTTACATCTCACCATCTGAAGATAATTCTAAGCTACCCAATTCCAGCATCAAAATCTATTGTGCCGGAAAAATATCCGGTCATTTAAATGTTGCCTTTAGAATTGGCTAAAATAGCATTGCCGATCTCATCATGGCTTCCGCCAATACTCATAGCCCAGCCAATTTGTGAGTCCGGGTCAAAGACAAAAAAGGCTTAGAATGGCGGCATAAAGGCAGAACTTGTCGTTTGATGGTTTCAATCTTAGAATCAAGGCAACTGAAAGAATAACTAAACCTCATTTGATGTCACAGAAAAATCATTTATTTCACTAACCCCTTCTACAACTGTTGTGCATTCTTTATAAAATTGAATGCCGGAAGTGCCTTTTTTCGTCATCGTTATATTATACGCCAAAAAGAAATCAAATGCTTTTCTTGTCTTTATCTCTGAAACTTCAGCCGCTGTCCGGCTTTGTCATTCTGAAAAGCTCCTTTATAATAGGCCAGATTCCCTGACACAATGGTTCCGACAACTTCAGCATTAAAAGTCTTGCCCTGAAGAGGTGACCAGCCACATTTATATAGAATGTTATCGCCAGATACGGTCGTTTTCGCGTTTGGATTTACCAATACCAAATCAGCCCAATAGCCTTCTGTGATAAAACCCCTTTTTTCTATTTGAAAACAGATGGCCGGGGCATGACTCATTTTGTGAACCATTCGCTCAAGAGATATTTTGCCGTTGTTCACGTGTTCCAGCATCAGCAATAAACTGTGTTGAACAAGCGGCAAACCAGAAGGGGCTTGCAGATAATCTCTTTGCTTTTCTTCCCAGGTATGGGGTGCATGGTCTGTGGCTATAATATCTAAATGATCAGCGTTCAACGCGGCCCACAATGCCTCCTGATCGCTGGCTGTTTTAATGGCAGGATTGCATTTGATCAGGTTTCCAAGCCTTTCATAATCGCCGTCATTAAAACTAAGATGGTGCACACAGACTTCGGAAGTAATCCGCTTTTGTGCCAGCGGAATATCATTCCGAAATAAAGGTATTTCCTTAGCGGTGCTGATGTGCAGAATATGCAATCGTGTATTGTATTCCTTTGCCAGCGACATGGCATGAGACGATGATTTGTAGCAAGCCTCAGATGTCCTGATCTTTGGGTGATCAGATGCCGCCAATCTTTTGTCTTGTTGCTGTTCCAAATTTCTTTTGATGACACCCTCGTCTTCACAATGCGTGGCAATCAGCAAGGGACTTTCTTTGAAAATGGTCCTCAGGGTCGTTTCATCATCAACCAGCATATTACCTGTGGAAGAACCCATAAAGATTTTGATACCGCAAACTGTTTTTGGGTCTGTCATTAGAACTTCGGCTGCATTGTCATTGCTCACACCCATGAAAAAGGAGTAGTTGGCAAGGGAATTCTTGGCAGCGATCCGGTATTTATCTTCCAGCAATTCCTGTGTCAAAGCGGGTGGTTTGGTATTGGGCATCTCCATAAAGGTGGTCGTGCCTCCGGCAACTGCGGCCCTTGATTCGGTAAAAATATTGGCCTTTTCGGTGAGTCCCGGTTCCCTGAAATGTACCTGATCGTCAATGACTCCCGGTAAAATCAATAAGCCCTTGCAATCAAAAACATGAGTGACATCCCTGTATATTTCCCTCCCCTTTGATATTTCAACAATAAATCCATCTTCAATCAGTATTTCTCCTTCGTACTTTTGACCTTCGTTTACGATGGTGGCATTTTTCAATAATATGGAAGTCATAATTTCAGATTGATGAAGGTTGACAAATTTACTATAAGGGTTTATGGCATTGTATTGTTTGAGCAAAAACTTTTGACGGTACACGAAAATTTGAATGGAATTTCGTTTGTTAAATTTCCGGGTGGCGGTGTTGAACCCGGGGAAGGATTGCTCGATGCCCTGAAAAGAGAAATCAGGGAGGAACTGAATACCGAGGTTTTAGTTTGTGAACATTTTTACACAACCGATTTTTTTCAACGCAGTGCCTTCAGGGAAGACGAGCAGGTGGTTGCCGTTTATTACCGAATTCAATTGGCTGATCACCCCAAGGATGGTTTCATGGTTTCAGAACCCCATCAGACTTTGACATTTTTCTGGAAACCGATCACAGGAATATCGGCTGAAGATTTCACCTTAACCATTGACAAACATGTGGCCACCATGCTCATTTCATGAATGACGGAATTTCGTCCGGAAATTTGAGGGTTAGTTCATCGGCAATGTACCAATGATTTAGAACTTTTATAGCAACAAAAGAGATCACAAACTTGTTGCTGTTTTTGCTGCAATTCATACTCACCATAGCAAACGGATATCCCTCTTTGTGAAAACCATACCTAATGTTAGTTTTTTCTAATTCTATGTATTTAAGATTGATTCTATGCAATTTGGCCTTCTTCTGCAAAATCTTGTTTTGTTTCCAAAGGTTATAAACAATATATTGCTGTTTTACCATCACAAATCTTTCTTCTCGTTCAAAGTCAAGAGTGTCAAAAGCCGCTTTTATGGCCCAATATGACGGGGTATAAACTTCTATTGAATCAAACACCCGTGTTTTGATGGCCGAAAATATAGAATCGGCCAGTTGAGGCACGGTATCGCACCTGATGTGTCGTTCTTTCATTGCCCGGATCTCAGGCAATGACCTTTGTCCCTGCGACTCACAAGCAAGGAACAACAAAACAAAATGGATCACGAATTTATTCATTGATTTTCTTGAACAAAGCTACTGCTAAATTGCGACAATCAAAAAATTATTCTCTTTGATTATCAGCTATTTGAGTGAGTTTGAAGAAAAAGATTCAGAAATATTGCAACCATTCAGACTTTTCGGGGTCTATAAACTTGAGAAGCCGAAATTCTCAAAATTTGAGTTCGAGAAAAATTATTGGTAAGGTGCCGCCTTCGTAGAAGGCGGCTTTTTTTTGTTCTTCTTTTTATCGATGCTTCGGTCGGGCTGTATCGTCCAGATCGCATTATTCTCTTAAATTTGCCAAAATGAGATTCTCCAGAGTATTCATTCAGGCGGTGTTGATAATTCTATCTGCAGGATGTCAGCCCCCCGATGGTCCGAAAAAATTCACCATTGTTTGTACCACAGGCATAATCAATGACGCCGTTCATCAGATATTTGGCGATATGGCAACCGTGGAAAGCATTATGGGCACAGGTGTTGACCCACATCTTTACAAGGCCTCACACGGTGACATAAATAAACTCTCAAATGCTGACATCGTCATTCATAACGGATTGCATCTTGAGGGGAAAATGTCCGACTTGCTACATAAGCTATCTGAGACCAAAAATGTCTTTGCGATGAGTGATGGGGCAGATGTTAAAAATTTCAGAAAACTAGATGCCTCTGGAACGCTGTATGATCCGCATATTTGGTTTGATGTGCCTTTGTGGCGACAATGTGTTGGCCATATAGGAAGACAGATTATTGATAAATTGCCAAAGGGGAAAGATCAGGCAGAAATTAAATTATTGAAATACCTTTCTGACCTTGATTCTTTGGACCATTGGGTGAGAAATGAGATGATAAGGATTCCTCCTGAGAAACGTGTTTTGATAACTTCGCACGATGCTTTTGAATATTTTGGCAAAGCTTATGGCATTAAGGTAAAAGGCCTGCAGGGGATTTCTACATTGTCTGAATTTGGTTTAAGAGATGTCACCGAACTGGTAGATTTTGTCATTGAAAATAATGTTAAAACCCTGTTCATTGAAACGTCTGTTTCGCCGAGGTCTATCGAGTCGGTAATCAATGGTTGCCATTCAAAGAATTTTGAAGTGAAAATCGGGGGCAGTCTGTTTTCCGATGCCCTTGGTTCGGAAGGGACCACAGAAGGAACTTATGTCGGGATGATTAAGCACAATGTAAACCTTATGACCAAGGGATGGCAATAATCGAAGAAGTAAAAAATCCGGTGCTGGAAGTGCACAGCCTGACTGTTGTTTACAACAAGCAGCCGGCTATTTGGAATGTAGATTTTACTTTGCCTAAAGGACAGATTATCGGCATCATGGGTCCGAATGGTTCCGGGAAAAGCACCTTACTGAAAGCCATCATGGGTGTGGTGGATGCCAACATCGGATATGTTAAAGTTTTTGATCAGGAAATTGAAGAGGTCAGAAGAAAAGTAAGTTATGTACCGCAGCGGCAATCGGTAGATTGGGATTTTCCGGCTCAGGTGAAGGATGTTGTGGCCATGGGTCGTTTTGCAACGAGAGGGATCTTAAGCCGATTGAATGCCGAAGACAAGGAAATTGTGCAAGAAAGTTTAAAGAAGGTCGGTATGGAAGCCTTTGCCAATAGGCAGATAGCCCAGCTGAGTGGTGGTCAGCAACAGCGTGTTTTCATTGCCAGAGCACTGGCACAAAGGGCCGAATTATACCTGATGGATGAACCCTTTGCAGGGGTAGATGCTTCTACTGAAGAATCCATCATTGAACTATTGAACGAAATGAGAAATCACGGAAAAACCCTGATTGTGGTGCATCACGATTTATATACGGCCAGCGATTATTTCGACTGGGTGGTGCTTCTAAATACAAGATTGGTTGCCAGTGGTCCGGTGGCTAAGGTTTTCACCCCTGAAATTTTGGCAGAGGCCTATGGAAGCCGACTCACAACTCTGAGTAAAGTTGCAGATCTGTTGGCCGAAAGGCGTTTCCCCATGAGACATAAATAATGAACTTACCCTTTAAAGAACTTTTGGAATTTTTCACCTTTTCCGAACCAAATGTTCAGGTTGTTTTTTGGGGCGTCCTCGTTTTGTCTTCGGTGTCAGCATTGGTTGGATGCTTCACCTATCTCAGAAAAAGATCTTTGATCGGAGACGTGATTGCTCATTCAGTGCTTCCCGGAATTGCCCTTGCCTTTTTATTGTCAAGGGAAAAGGATCCTTTTCAACTTTTGATTGGAGCCGGCATTACCGGATGGCTTTCGGTCTATTTGGTAGATTTTATTACCCATCATTCAAAAATAAAAAATGACACGGCAATTGCCCTCATCCTGAGTGTATTTTTTGGTGCAGGGGTGTTGTTGCTCACTCATATTCAGCATACGGGCCTGGCTTCTCAAAGTGGTCTGGACAGTTTTATTTTTGGCAAAGCAGCAGCCATGCGGCCACAGGAAGTCAAGCTTTTCCTCATCATTGGAATCATAGTAACTATCGCAACAATCGTTTTTCTCCGGGGATTCTATGTAATGGCATTCGATGAAGACTTCGCCATTGCCATTGGTTTTCCTGTACCCTGGCTTCGGGTTATTCTGTCAATCATCACCGTTTTAATCGTTGCAAGTGGCGTTCAGGCAGTTGGCGTGGTTTTAATGTCGGCTTTGCTGATAACACCTGCTGCTGCTGCACGGTTTTGGACTAATAAGCTGAAATTCTTAATATGGATTGCCGTATGTTTCGGTGCTGTAAGCGGTGTTTTGGGAGCGGCAATTTCTTATAGCTATAATGGAATGCCCACTGGTCCATGGATAGTGATTGTATTGAGTTTACTGGCATTTTTTTCGGCTTTATTCGCTCCGCAAAAAGGCATTTATGCCCGCTGGTCTCACAACAGGTTTAACAGCAGGAAAATCCTTTGCGAAAATATCCTCAAAAGATTCTTCCACCTTGAACAGCATCATCCGGAAAAGCGAGATTATAGCCTTGTCGAAATATTAAGCAAATTGAATTTGAAAGAAGCAGAATTGAAAAGTGGCTTGCGTTTATTGGTTCGCAACGATAAACTTACAAGAACCGGAATGAATTGGACTTTGGAAGAAGTCGGCAGAACTGAGGCCAGAGAGATCGTGAGAAAACACCGCCTTTGGGAATTGTATTTGTCGAAATACCTGAACATAAAAGAAGACCATGTGCATGACGACGCCGAAGGAATTGAGCATGTCATCACCCCTGAAATATTGAAGGAACTGGAAGTTCTTTTAAAACATCCCGAAACAGACCCGCATAATCGCGAAATACCTTATTAACATGGACACTGGAGCAATTTGGATCATAGCGACTGCATCATTGGTTGCCGCAAATGCAGCCATTTTAGGTTCATTCCTTATTATGCGAAAAATGACCATGTTGGCCGATGCCATTTCTCACGCGGTTTTGCCGGGTATCGTTATTGCCTATTTCATTTCGGGCTCACGAGCATCACTACCTGTGTCAGCAGGGGCGGCCGTTTCCGGCATTTTGGCGACTTTTCTGATTCAAACCCTGACCAAAAAAATGAAGATGCAGGAAGATGCCTCAATAGGGTTATCATTCACTTTTTTGTTTGCCATCGGGGTGGTGCTCATCTCTTATTTCGGAAAGGACATTGATCTGGATCAGGATTGCGTTTTGTATGGCGAAATTGCCTATGTGGCTTTAGATGTTTGGAAGATAAACGATGTGAGTATTGGCCCCAGACAATTTTGGATATTGGTCATCAACCTGATCATTGTGGTTGGTTTTGTTTATCTGTTCTATCAGCGATTGGTGTTAACGACCTTCGATCCGGCATATGCGGCCTCATTGGGTATCAGCATAGTCTTTTGGCTTTATGCTTTGATGGGCGGTGTTTCTCTGACAACCGTTTTGTCCTTCGAGGCAGTTGGTGCTATATTAGTCGTTGGTTTTTTTGCGGGATTGCCTGCCACTGCTTATTTGCTTTCGAATAATTTCAAACAAATGATTTTCATTGCTGTTGGTCTTGGCGTTGTTGCATCAATTCTCGGGTATTTTTTGGCTGCATGGGTCAATGGATCTGTTGCAGGGGCCATGAGTGTGATTGTTGGAATTGAGTTCTTCGTTGCTTTGGCCGTAAGCAAATTGGGCAAATTCAGGATACAGCCAAATCACGAAAAAGTCATAAAACCGACATTGGGTAAAACTTGAATACTTGTTTCTGTAAGCTTTGCCTATTTTTGAGTTTATCTTTATGCGAAGCAAAATAATTGCAAGTTGTTCGTCACCCTAAAAGACGACACTACCGACAATAAACGAACAGAAAAAAGACAGACTAAATGCCAACGCTTCGCAAAATAATAAGAGCTGCAACCACCAGTATAAGCCGACCGAATTTGCAGCACATTTTTATTTTGCCCAACCGCACCCGAGTCCAAGCACCACCCTGACAAATGGAAAGTTATTTGGGGGCAAAGGGGCACTAAAATATTAACTTTGAGACTTTAAATATGGGACGTTCGACTGTACATTACGCAGACAATAAAACAAACAATGCTTTAAAAAAGCTACACAACAAGTTAAGACCTGCTGGTACACCTGTTCAACGAGTGGAGTATATCATTGAATTGCTTTTATTGAGAATTTTTGAAACCAAAATAAAACAAGACGAAGAGTTTAAACCGTTACGCAGACTTTTTTCGGCTGACTATGTTTGGAAAAACCCCAAAACGGGTGTTGAGGAAACAAACGAAAATCGTTTATTCTCTTATTTGCCCACAGTTTCCAACGAGCAGATTTTATCTGAACTCAACGATAACTTTTTTCCATTCTATTCAAGCATTTTGCACAGTGCAAGACAAGTGTTTGAAGGAAACCTTCCCCAAAAAGTTCAAGACCAATTGGTGTTGATTGAAGAAGTTTTCAGCAACTCAAATTTCACGAACAATGTAAATAGCGGAAATCTTGGCGAAGTAATCAGCATTGTTGCCAACGACATTGAAGAAGCAAGGCTATTGAAAACCGACCTTTTAGGTGATGCCATTGAATCGGCTTTGAGTGAAACAGGCGGAACAAAAGATGTTGGACTATTCCGAACGCCTGACCATATTCGACAATTTATGACGGCTATGATAGAGCCGACTTTTGACGATATAATTTTTGACCCTGCTTGTGGTACAGGTGGTTTTTTGTTTGATGCTTTTGAATTTGTAATGCGAAGAGTTGACCCCGACCGTGAATGGCCGGGCGAAAAAGCTCATTCTGAATTATCGGCTTGGTTTGACGAGTATTTTAAGTTCAATCAATTGGACTTTCCGAGCATTGAGCAAACCACACAGTTTTACCGAAGTGGCGTAACAGGCATTGAATATTTGGGAATGATTCGCAAAATGGCGGCTATCAACTTTTATGTTCGGGGCTTAAACCCTGCCAACATTGAGCAAGGCGATAGTTTAGCAAAATATAGACCCGTAACCGACCACGAAAGCAAATCGGTTATTTTGGCCAATCCACCTTTTGGGGCACAACGTGACCAGGAAAGTTATCCTGATGTTTGGGGCGAATATTCCAAAGAATCGGAAACCACTATTTTGTTTGTGAAACTGATGTTTGAGCAACTCAAAGCAGGTGGCAGATGTGCCGTTGTAGTTTCAGAAGGTTTTCATACCTGGGACCAGTTTAGTGCAAAGGCTTTGCGTAAAATGCTATTGGACGAAGCCCAACTAAAAGCCGTTATTTCTTTGCCGCAAGGTTTGTTTGTGAGCAAAAGCGGACAAGGCCCCAAAACGAGTATTCTCATTTTTGAAAAAGGTACTTCGACAGGCTCAGTAACCACTTCGACAGGCTCAGTATCTACCGACTGGACTTGGTTTTACAAAATAACCAACGATGGTTACACCATGGGAACCAACCGTAAGGAGCAAAAAGGAAATCAACTGATTGAATGCCTTACGCTGTGGCACGAATATGTAAAACATGGTAAGCAACCGCCCGAAACCAAAAACCAATTTTGCATTCCTGCCGAATGGATTAAAACACTTGACCCACGGATAAAAGAAAAAATCCGCACAGAAACCCGTGCCGATATGGAAGTGAAAGGCAAAATTGAACGGGAGAAAAAAGAGGCCGACCTTGATAAAAAGATAAAAGCAAAAAAAGCTACCGAAGCCGACAAGTCAATGGAACTGAAAACCTTTGACCAAATGCTGGAAAACCGCATACAAAACGAAATTGCCAAACGTATTGACAAGGCACACAACTATTCTTTCAACTTAGCCAATTATAAAAGCAGTATCAGCGACAGCCAAATTGTAGAATGGACGGAAGCACTTAAACACATTCAGCCAAATGGAGCAACTACGGTAGAAGATGTTTACAAAAAACTGAATAACGGCAAGCCCGAAAACATTTTACCCTATCTGCTAAAACTAAACCCAACCAATGCACTGGAAGCCGACATTGCCCGGGAATATGTAAGCAATTTGGACAACGACCTTATTGCAAAACATAAGGAGTTGAATGTGATTAAGGAGATTTTGAAAAGCGGTGCAAAATATCCAATGGTTAAATTGAAAGACTATTTGATATTGAATGAAAACAAAATAAAGCCCAATAAAAACCCTGATGTAAATTACAAAGTGCTTGGTGTAAGCAATGAAGAAGGCATTTTCTTAAACGAAAAACTACAAGCCGAAGAAACCAACCAAAGCTATTTTGTAGTGGCGAAAAATGAATTTTGCTACAACCCATACAGAATAAATGTGGGAAGCATTGGCTTAAATACCAACGACTACGACAACCAAATTATTAGCGGTGCGTACATTGTGTTTGCTTGCAAAGAAGATGAACTCAACCCAAAATATTTAGACACACTTTTTAAGAGCAAAGGTTTTTTGAATTATGTGAACGACAAAGCCAATGGCGGAGTGCGTATGAACTTTAAGTTTGAAGATATGGCAGCCTGGGAAATTCCCTTGCCTTCTCTTGACGAACAAAACGCCATTGTTGCCCAAATTGAAAAACAAAAAGCGATTATTGAAGGGGCGGAAAAAATCGTTTCTAATTGGAGTGTTGATATTGATTCCTATTTGTCGCATTATTATTTTTCACAAAAGCCAATTTCAGATTTAATAGTTGATTCGCTCTATGGTTCTTCTGAAAAAGCAGATTATCAAGAAGACGGCTACAATGTTTTAAGAATAGGAAATATCGGTTTTTGTGATTTCAAACTAAGTGATATTAAGAAATCAGTATTATCAGAAAAAGACTTTAAAAAATACGAATTAAAGAAAGGAGATTTTTTAATAGTTCGGTCAAATGGCAATCCAAATCTTGTAGGCAAATGTGCTGTTTGGGATTCTGATTTGCAATTTGTCTATGCTTCCTATTTGATTAGGTTTAGATTCAAATTAGACGAAATAAACCCCAAATATGTAATGTATTTCTTAATGAGCGAAAAAGGTAGAAGTTTATTGAACCCGACTGCTGGCGGTGGAACATACAATATAAGTGCAACAGATTTTCAAAAAGTTCAAATTCCTTATCCAAATCCAGAAATTCAAAACAAAATTGTTGCTGAATTAGATGCACAAATGGAAGTTTTGAACGGCTTACGAAAAATAAAAACCGAAGCCCAAAAGAAAATCAATCAAATCTTAGCAGATGTTTGGGGTGTAGAATTTTCAGAACCTATAAAAATGGAGATAGCGGATGAGCAAGAAAATTAAAAGGGGGTCGAATTCCATCCATTTAAACCCCTCGAATTCGAGGGGTTTGAAAATTAAAATTTTAGAACAATGGCAAAGAGCAATAAAATAAATGTAAAAAACACCGAAATTCTCATATATACCGAGAAAGCAAATGAGTTTATTAGCCTAACTGATATTGCCCGATACAGAGACGCAGAACGAAGCGATTATATTTTGCAAAACTGGATGCGTAACAGAAGTACTATTGAATTTATGGGGCTTTGGGAAGCTTTCAACAATCCTGATTTTAATTCCATCGAATTCGATGGAATTAAAAATTTATCTGGTTCCAACAGTTTCGCCTTGACACCGAAAAGATGGATTGAAGCTACCAATGCCAAAGGGATTGTTTCAAAAACAGGGCGTTACGGTGGTACATTTGCCCACAAGGATATTGCATTTGAATTTGCTTCGTGGTTAAGTGCCGAATTTAAGTTTTATCTAATCAAAGAATTTCAACGCCTCAAAGAAGAAGAGCAAAAACAAATAGGCTGGAGTGCTAAACGAGAGTTGGCAAAACTCAATTATCATATCCATACCGATGCCATTAAACAAAACCTTATACCCAAAGAACTAACAGCTTCGCAAACTTCCATTATTTATGCCAATGAGGCTGATGTTCTCAATATGGCGTTGTTTGGCATAACAGCAAAACAGTGGAGAGATGCAAATCCTGATTTGAAAGGAAATATCAGAGATTATGCAGGCATTAATGAACTAATTTGCCTTAGCAATATGGAGAATATAAATGCGGTATTTATCAACGAGGGATTGTCACAGAACGAGCGATTAGTTAAACTCAATGCGATTGCCATTCAGCAGATGAAAATATTAACCGAAGTAGAAAACCGAAAATTGTTGAAATAATATGGCAACGAAAATTAACGAGGCTACTTCTACCGATTTGCCAATCATACAACGATTAGTAAATGATTACGGCTGGAAAGTTGGCGATACTTTATTGTATCAGCAAATTTATGATCTTTCAGAAAACCTAAAAAAAGATTACGCTAACCTTAAAAATATTCGTCCCGATATCGTTTTACAAGATTTAAATGGTGAAGTTTTAGCCGTTATTGAAAACAACCTCGACAAAGAAAATAAAGACTTGTTGAAATTGCGTACTGTGGTAACGCATTTGCTAAAACCCCGATTTTTGTATGCTTGTAGTGCCGAGCGTATTTTGTTTTACGACAACACTTGGAAAGGTTTAGAGGCAGGAGAATTTAAGCAAGTAACTTCCTTTATGAGTTTGGAAGATATGAAGCTCAAAATTGAGCAGCAGAAAAAAATTGCTTCCAACAAAGAAATTACTATTGACACCACCATTGCCGGCGGTTTAGACCCAGGCATTGGCAAAGAAAGATATTACCAACTGCAATGTATCCGCACAATAATTGAAAACTACAAAGCAGGAAAACAAAAAATGCTAATCCATATGGCAACAGGTCTGGGCAAAACCCGAACAGCCGTAGCCTTTGTAAAAGCATTATTGGGAAGCGGTTTAGCCAAACGAGTTTTGTTTGTGGTTGATAGAAGAATGTTGGCCAAACAATCGGTTGATGATGGCTTTGCACTCATCAGACGTGAACATACAAGCAGTTGGATAACTACTTCCAATTTCAGAGCAAGAAAACACGCCAGTATTCACATCGTTGTTATTGATACATTGGAATTAATTCACAGCGATTTGCCTTCCAACTATTACGATTTAATTATTGTGGACGAGTGCCACCGAAGTATAAACGTAAGCAGGAAACTAATCTTCGACCATTTTCTTTGCCCGAGAGTTGGCTTAACCGCCACGCCAAGAATAGCAACACCCAAAGAAGGAACAGAGGTCGATGATGAAGATTTGGCAATCATTGACACATACAAATTGTTTGGTTGCGAAACAGGCGAACCCGACTTTCAATTTGATATGGACAGAGGAATTAGCGAAGGTTTTCTTGCACCCTACAAACCCATTGAATTGCTTTCTTCACTGATACAAGAAGCCGAAGAAAACGGAATATCATTTGATCACGTTTTAGACCCCGGAGAAAAATATGTTATTGCTCTCGGTGCAGAAAAGAAACTGAAATTAGAACAGCTCAACCGCAAATTCATTTCAGAAGAAAACTGTTTACGCATAGCAGAAGAACTTAAAAAGAATACGCAATACGGAGAGAAAATAATTCTCTTTGGCGTTAGTCAGGCACATTGTATGGAGTTAGCAAAGGCAGTTAACACCGTTTTTGAAAAAGACCTTTCAGAAAAGCCTTATTACGCTGAAGCAGTAATTTCAGAAAACAACGAACTGAATGAAACGCTAAAAGCATGGTTTAAAAAGCCCTATCAAAAACCCTATGTCGTCACTTCGGTGGACATTTTAAGCACAGGAGTTGACATTCCTTGTGTTCGTTACATTGCTTTTGCGGGGCTTACAAAATCGGTAGGCAAATACATTCAAATGGTTGGGCGTGGCACACGACTTGACCCGAAAACGGGCAAGTTTAGTTTCACTGTTTTAGACTTTGTTGGCTTGTGCAGACGAATGGAAGACAACGGAAAAGGAACGCTAAAAGAAAACAATATAGTTGTAAAACCTGGCGACCAAAAACCAAAAGTAACTGGAACACCACAACTGAAAGGCAACTACTTTTTAATTGACAACCCCGACCCTGCTCATTTGATTCAACGTGTAGAAATTCATGGAGATTCAATCATTGTTAAAGACAATATTCCCATTGAAGAAGCCAAGAGAATTTTTGAAGAAGAATTAAAGAAAACACAAGAGCCGGTAATGGCAGACTTGAAAGAAAAAGCCAAACAAGACAACTATCAGCCAACAGAAGAAGAAATGGCTAAACTGCTTGACTGGTTAAGCAAACCAAACACATTTTTGGACGAAGGACATTTGCAAAAAATGTACGACTTCCCCGAAGGTTCGGCTTGGGACTTCTTGCTTCACGCTTTAGGTAAAAAGAAAATTCCGACACCGAAAGAACGCATTGAGAAAAACTATCTTTCATATATACACACTTACAACTTTACAGACGAGCAAATAATTGTGCTGAAAAAGATTAAAGATGTATTTGCTTCCAACTTTGCTTCTAAACGTAGCATAGACGAGAAAGAAATTTTTGGAAACCCTATTTACGAAAGGCTTATTGGTTCGTATGACGACATAAACAAAAAGTTTGATGGTAAATTCAATTTGGTAATTAATGACTTAAAACAAACATTTGGAAATAGAATAAACGCATAGCCAACGCATCAAGACAGCAGTAAACAATGGACGCAACAACAACGACAGACAGGAGGCCAGCATGTAACGGCAGTTTTGCAAAAAAGCGGGTTAAGTGCTTCTATGGCACCTTAGTGCTTTGTTCAAGTTTAGTGCTTCTATTGAACATTTGTGCTGAAAATTCGCCATTTCGCCAAGCCCGAAACTGTTATCTATTGTTATCCGTTCTGGTATTTTCCATCAGTGCTAAGGGAGATACCATTCCCGGAAACATTGAAACCAGAAAGGTGATTACGGGGCAGTTCTCGGAACAGGGAGTCAATAATATTTACGAAATCGTCAGGGTTATCAGTCGCTATGAAATTGATGCTCTGAACGCTTTTACCCTTCGCGATGTATTGGTGAATGAACTTAATGCTTTTGTGGTTTATAACAGCAGAGAAGGGAGTTTGTTAAACTTTCAGGGAACGGGATTGCGAAACATTAAAATTTTACTGAACGGGGTGCCCATGCTTCCGCATTCTATGGATATACAGGATGTCAGCCAGTTTCCCTTGAACAACATCGAACGAATAGAAATATTGGAAGGACCTGCATCTGTAATGTATGGAACCCATGCCGTTTCAACAGTCATTAATCTGATCCCCTTTCAATTTCAAAGCAGAACGACAGAGGTGTTTGCAAAAGGAACTGATGTTTCATTGGGTGATTACAATATAGAAGCCGGATTGGGTTACCGATCAGGGAAAAATGACTTTCAGATTTACGCCGGTCGTTATTTATTCACTGGATTACAAGGCATCGATTCCGGCAGGGTATTGCAGTGGAAGCCTAAAAATCAGACTTTTTTCAATGCCCAATACCGTTACAGATTCTATAAAGGTTTGGAAGCGTATGCCTTTTCAAATCTGTACTTCGATCAGGTGGAAGACAAAGGTTATCCTGTGAACCAAAGTATCAGGGCTTATGACCACAACTATAAAACCAGCCGCATTAACTTCGGAGGAGGAATTTCAGGAAAACTGACGAAATATCATACCCTCGATGCCCTATTCAATTTCAACCGCTACAATTGGTACGATGAATATTTCCTTAGAGATTTATCCACCCTTGAGTCTTACCCATTAAACAACAATCAGGTAAGGGATACCTTTCAATATTCTTATTTTTTTGGCAGGGCAGTACTTTCACGCCACAGCGATCAAAATCCCGTCAATTATCAGTTAGGCGTTGAGTTAAATTACCAACGCGATAATTTCGACAAGGTAAAAAAAGGTATTTATCCTGATATCACCGAGATGGCAGTTTTCGCATTAATCAGTTGGCAACCCACCGAACAATTTGGAATAAAAGGTGGATTACGTGCCACCAACAGTTCTAAGTTTAAAACCCCGGTCACTCCGGAACTTAGATTGAAATACCATATAAACAAAAACGTTAAAGTGCTGGGAACTTATGCCAACGCTTTCAGGGTACCGACTTTCAACGAGCTTTTTGCCAACGGCCCCGATTTAGGTTACACACTCAAAGGCAATCTCAATCTCAAGGCCGAGGTATCTAATAACTTTTATGCCTCGTTGATGTGGCACTCACAGAAACTGAGATTGTACAGCACGTTCTTCGTCAATAACCGAAAAAACGGAATTGAGCTTGTGAGCAGAGAAAATGCTGTTTACGTTTACCGAAATGAAGGAAAACTTCGGAATCTGGGAACCAGAATAAGTTTTGAATCCATTGGAAAAAATTTATGGTTAAAGATTGGTTTTGCAACCACCGGAGTAAACAGTTTACCGGGTGAAGTAGGTGCTTATTACTTCTCTCAGGAATTGATTGCCCAATTTCATATAAAATTACCGGGCCATTGGGCGATTGCGTCATACAGCAAAATACAGGGAAAACGGAGAGATGAACGGAGAAATATCAAACAGGAACTAGAGTTTTCCGTACTGACCGGCTTTGCTTTGAGCGATCTTTCCTTGCGGAAAGAACTGCCTGCTATTGGCCTGACCGTGATGGGGGGTCTCAAGAACATATTTTCTAATACCACTATTTTTGAAAGCATTTCTTTGATTGATGAAAACGACCTTGAAATTTTTGACAGAAAAATTCCACAATCCATAGACTATGGCAGACGCTTTTTTGTTACACTTACCTATCGTTTGAAAAAATGAGTGTTGTCCGTTCATTATTTATACTGTACATATACTTTCTTGCAGGTTGCATAGGTCAGGAACAACCTATACTTGACAAGAAACCCGATCTCATGCAAATTATGGATACGGCCACCGGTCCAAGGCACTACTATGTGAATCTTAGAACCCGCGAGGTTGTATCTTCGGTTAGCATTTATGATTGGGACCTGGCCTTTGATTGTCGAAAAAATGGCTTCGAGATTTTTGTGAACTCAGCAAAAGGAATGGGAGTTTATAATTCGGAAACCACATTTTTCGAAACACTTTTCGAATCAATTAATTACAATTGGGCATTTGATAATATCAAAGAAGATTTCTCAAAAACAGCTATTGGTGCCTGGGGAGATTTTTCTTTCTTAAACCCGCAATCTTTTAAATTCGTTTATCTCGTCAACAGGGGACAGGATTTCCATCAACAATCACTTGGTTTCAAGAAACTGATGATTCAAGGCAGCAAAAATGGCATCTATTCTATTCGTTATGCAAATTATGACAATACCGATGAACATATATTTTCCGTACAAAAAAGATCCGATGTCAGCTTTGTGTACTTTTCCTTTGAAGGTGGAGGTCAATTAAAAGAAGTAGAACCAAGAGGAAAAGACTGGGATTTTCTGTTAACCCCATACATAGACAGTACATATAGCGGCAACCGGGAACAATTTATATTGAACAACCAATTATCAGTGTATGATGGCATTCTGATTAACCCTGAGAATAGATGGGTGACATCCGATACAACACATTCTTTTGAAGAAATAGATTTCAGAAAATTTAATAGCTATATTTATTCGCGACAACAGAATTTAATTGGTTGCCAATTTTACCGGTGGGACTGGTCCACTAAGAAATTTCAAACCCGAAAAAACAGGACATATCTGATAAAAGATCATAGAGACTATGTATATAAACTTCGCTTTCTTGAGTTTAATCGCAATGATTTTAATGCTGTTTCGTTGAGCTTCGAGGTTAAAAATTTGTAAGTACAAAGGCTTATTTCTAAGTTTGCCGCCTAATCAAATCTGATGACTAACACCAATAAACTTCTTCTTCTGATCACATTTTTTTTTCTTGCCTGCAAACTACCAAAATTGATAAGGCAGCCCCTGTCATCAAATGAAAAACATTTGAAAAATATCACCCAACTGACTTTCGGTGGCGACAATGCCGAGGCCTATTTTAGTTTTGACAATAAGAATCTGATTTTCCAGTCTAATTATAAGGCATGGGGGGTTGAATGTGATCAGATATTCAACATGAATATTCACGCCGCCCTGAGAGATACCCTCAGACCACCTATGCTCAGTACAGGCAAAGGCCGAACAACTTGCTCTTATTTTATGCCGGGCAATCAAAGTATTCTTTACGCTTCCACTCATCTTGGTGGCGATGCATGTCCGCCGAATCCCGATATGGGTAAATTGAAAAAATATCTCTGGCCTGTTTACAATACTTTCGACATTTTCGTGAGTGATTTGAACGGAACCATCACCAAACAACTGACCAAGGAACCCGGGTATGATGCTGAAGCAACGGTTTCACCAAAAGGTGATAAAATTGTTTTTACTTCAGATCGCTCCGGCGATCTGGAACTTTATGTAATGGACATTGATGGCAGCAATGTGAAACAGGTAACAAACCGCCTGGGGTATGATGGCGGGGCATTTTTTTCACCGGACGGTTCCATGCTCGTTTTTCGGGCATCCAGACCTACGTCAGAGGCCGAAATAAGGGAGTACGGCGATTTACTGGCTCGGGGATTGGTGGCACCTACCAACATGGAAATCTATGTTTGTAATGTGGACGGAAGCAATCTGCGTCAGATAACCAAATTGGGCAAAGCCAATTGGGCACCGTTTTTTCACCCTTCGGGAAAAAAGATCATCTTTTCTTCCAATCACCAGTCAGATGCCCGTGGGTTTGACTTTCATTTATACATGATCAATCTCGATGGAACAGGGCTTGAAAAAATTACCAATGAGAGCCATTTCAATGCTTTTCCCATGTTTTCACACAATGGTAAAAAACTGGTGTTTTCTTCCAACCGAAACAACGGCGGAACGCGTGATACTAATTTGTTTATAGCCGACTGGGCGGATTGAAATTCGATTTGAAGATGAGAAACACAAATCCGGCTATAGATGCCTACATTCTTAAGTCAGCAGACTTCGCACAGCCCATTATGATTCATCTTCGCGAACTTGTGCATGCCACATGCCCCGATGTAGAAGAGAAGATGAAATGGAGTTTTCCGCATTTCGATTATAAGGGAGAAATGATGTGTAGCATGGCTGCCTTCAAACAGCACTGCGTCTTTGGCTTTTGGAAAGCCAGCATCATACCCGATCCTCAAAAGATTCTAACCCCTGTGGGCGAAACTGCTATGGGCAACTTCGGGAAAATTACCCGGCTGGAAGATTTGCCGGCTGATGATATTTTGATAGCATACATCAAAGAAGCAAAGCGGTTGAATGATGAGGGAGTAAAAGTGAAACCGAATACCAAAGCTAAAGCGGAACTCCCAGTACCGGATTACATGATGGACGCTATTCGAAAAGATGCAAAGGCACTGGAAACCTTTGTGAATTTCAGCGTCAGTTGCAAGCGTGAATATGTGGAGTGGGTGACTGAAGCCAAAAGTGAAGAAACCCGTTTAAAAAGACTGGATCAGGCCATAGAATGGATGGCAGAAGGCAAAATACGGAACTGGAAATATGTGAAGAAGTATTTTTAGAATTAAACCCATCAACTATTAAGGTGAGCCAATTGTAGGGATATATTGGTTTCATAAAGTTAGAAAAAAATATGGGTTTAACTCTTGATTCGAATTATTGCCACAGTTGGATAAAAGCATTTTCGAGATTCTAACGAAAGACTTTAACAGTTCCAGATTTATAAAGCCTTTCGTTATTGTTGAGTTGCACAGATATCAGGTAGAAATAAATGCCGTTTGGAGCAATGCGGTCTAGGTAAGTTCCGTCCCATTGAGTTATGTCTTCTTTTGAAACAAATATCTTTTCGCCCCACCGATTATAAATATCAAAATGAATGCTCGCTATTTCGCAATCAGTAAATGGTCTAAATGTGTCATTCAAATTATCGCCATTCGGACTGAAAGCATCTGGCATAAAAAAATAACACTCACAATTTTCCAACTCAACGTTAACAGTGTCATGAGATACGCAATTACCTTTTTGAATAGATAAGATATAGGTGCCTGTCTTGTCAACTGTTATTGCTTCGCCGTTTGAGCCTGTGTTCCATGAGAATAATAATCCGGAAGATGTTATATCTGGACTTAAAGTTATTTGGCCACATAGGGCAGTATCTTCTGGCAAATAATCTTCAGGAACCTTTATGACTTGAAAGTTTTTGCCTATTTTCCTACTCAAATTTTGCCTGAATATTTTGGCTGAAACAGAATAACCCGAAGCATTAAAATATTGATGATTAATTTGATTTTTAGTTGATGTTAAAGTACTAAGATCACCGAAATTCCAAATTACCGAATCAAATGCAGTTTCATCAAGGGTAAATACTGTAGAGGCTCCAAGGCAAAGCGAGTCCACTCTTAATTCACAGTTAATAAAGTCAATCAAAATGGTGTCTGCCGTTTTACAATAGTCATTACTAATCGCTACCCAAACTAACTCTTGGGAGGAAATCGTTTTAGTAAAGGCGTTATCACCATTTCTCCAAATGATTTTGTTTTTTTCTGCGGTATCTAAACGTAAAGTCAAGCTTTCTCCATTGCAAAGCAATGTGTCATTTCCTAAATTTGGGTTTGGCAATTCATAAATACGAATTGTATCTGAAAGTGTCTCAATAGCGTTTGGATAGAACAACGTGGCTTTTATTTCGAATCTGCCGCTGGAAATATAGCTGTAAAATACTGAATCAGATTTGACTGTTTGGTTGTTGCCATCTCCAAAATCCCATATCACAGAATCTGCACTCCATCTATTAATTTTAAAATATACAGAATCGCCAATACAGGAATTTGAAAATTCAAGATATGGGCGGTACAAATTTGTTTGTACCGCGTTTGGCAAACCAAAGTGTACAATTTCAGAAGGGAATTTCATTGATCTATATTGAAATCCACAAGATAACCCAATTTTATCAGGATTTTTTATTTCCGAAAGATATTGGTGTGTCCCTGTTCCGTTCAAATAAATTATGTTGTTTGGACCTCTCTGAAGTGAACCAAAACCAAATGACGTATTGATCTCTTCAAATAATTTCGTGTAATTTGTTCCTTGTAACGAATCATTACCTATATCGCTAGTTTTACATTGGTATAAGGCAAAGTATTTCCCTTTAATATCTGTAAAATACAGAAGCTCAGAATTGTTTGAAAATTCCATGCTATATGACCTGACATTTGCAATAAATCTCTGATTCGATAATTTTCCTGTAGAATTATCAAAATCGAATAAGTATATTTTCGGGTTTTTAATGTTGTCGTTCGTAATTACCAAATTCTTGCTGTCTGGCGAAAACTTCAATTGAGACCGCCTTCTTTGACTATCCAATTGGTATTGATCCGATGAATGCAATTGAATTCCGTTTCTGGTTAAAAGATAGATGTAAATTCTATTCGTCTCAGCTTGAACAGTTACTATCCAGATATCTATTTTATTTTTATGGTAAATTGCAGAGATGCTTTCGGTTGAAGAGTCCATAAGTGGTACATTTTTCACAACGATTTCGCCAAGCCCGTTTTCCTTCCCTAAATCAACAATTGAATAATAAACACCTGTTGCCAGGTCAGGTAGCCAATATTTCAATTTGTAATAGGATTCGACCGCAGTCGAGAATATATAATATTGGTTAGAAGAATTAGGCTGGCGAACAATTAATGCTGATTGTGCACTAGTTGAATGCCCATTTAGACCAAAACCATATTTTAGGGTGTCGTGGTTTTTATTCCAAACAGTTACCCCATCAGTGTAGAAAAGCAGGCTTCCGTTTGAGTCAGCTATGCTCGCACTTCCTTCGTCAGTATTGATACTGCCGTTGGTAAGCATTTGTGCCGGTGTTGCATTAAAATCGAGCCCGGCCCCATCGCCAAAATACCAGATGTTTGCTTCTTTCTGTGCGAACAATGATGCACAAAATGCTAACGAACTCAAGAAAAACAGTATTTCACCTTTAAAGGTATTCATTCTAAAGCAAATATAAGAGACGTATTTATTAATACGGCTCTTTAAAGTCCAAATTTAATTAATAGAAATGAAAGGTTGCACTATTTGGGCCGGTGACCGTCACATGAATTGCGATAAACTGAGAGCCACATGGAATTTGAGTAATATATGTTGTTGTGGGTAAGTAAGGAAATGCTGTCAGCATTGGCCAAGGTTCAGGAACAAATGGTGCGAGAGGGTATGGATTAATTCGGAATTTAAAGTGCGTCGGGCAAGCACAATTGTTAGGATTCTCTGAACAATTGGGCCACTTCAACTCATAAGCAAACAATGTCTTAATGCTACCAGGTCCCGGAGGGACTAGATTATTCTGAGGTCCACCACTTTTATCATCAGCGGGAACAATATCACCGCAAGGATTGGAAAGCGTGTAATTCCAAAAGAAATCGAGAGCACATGGCAAATCATTAATAATTGTCATTTCCCAACATTCATTGGGTTTTTGCCACCAATAACCTCCACGCGTAGGGCAAGATGGACATTGCCCTACATCAGGCACCCAGGCTCCATTGTAATAAACCTCTGGTGGTACCCAGGTATTCGTTGTACAAACTACCCATGTTTGACCACCCTGGCCAAACGAAGTCATCGCAAAAAATGCAAGAATTAAAAATAGCGAGAATTTTTTTACGTCGTGCAGTGTTGTGTTTTTCATAATACGAAGAATTTAAGTTAAACAAAATTGAAAATCTTAACAAAGTAAAATAATGGCATCCAATAAAACAAGACAATATTGTCATTTTATTGACAACGAGTTCTAAAACGACGATTTCTTGCAACTGACACAAAAGCCTTATATCGTCTGACTTCCATGTATAAGAAATCGCTGCTCTACTCATCGGATTCGGGCTTGAAGTTGTAGGCCTTTCGAAACTGTTTCAGGCCATTAAACAGATGTCATAAGGGAAAATCCGGAACTGGAAATATGTGAGGAAGTAGCACTTTAACTGAATATTTTAAAATCACGTTCTTCTGGCAAAAGCAATGATATGTCCATCGGGGTCTGAAACATACCCAACCGTGTCACCCCAATCCCTGTCCTGAATTTCGCTTATTTGAATGGCTCCGGCCTCGATCGCCCTTTTATAGGCTGCCTCCAAATCCTCAGAAAGTACATAAAGCTCACATCTCGGAATTCCATTCCCGGAATTAAGAATAACTTCTGTCATCGCCGGAACAACTAAAACCGGTTCATTTTGAAGAATAATTGAATAAAAACTTCCGCTTTTCTGCTGATCAGCTACTTATAGAATTACTTCGAATTGTAATATTTTAAATGGGAAAGGAACTTAAATGACCAAGGTTAATTTATACTATCTGTCATGGCTATAATACCTCAATTTGCTGATTTCTGAATCGTACAAAAAATATGGCAGAATCTGAGTGAAATGATGATTAACAGGTCGCTAAATTGTGGTTGTAATTTCGCCCTCAGTATGCTCGATTTTGTAAATGAATTCTGTGAGTTCAGTGGTAAAAGAATCAAGGGACTGGGCTGATTCGTTTAATAAACGCAACATGTTAAGTTGCTCTTCCGGCGAATGGGCATATTTCAGGAGCATATCTGACAGTCCTAGAATATTGGCCACAGGTTGTCTAACCTTGTGTGAAATCATAAAAAGCATTTCTTCCAGAGATTTCATGTGTTGCTTTCGTTCTTCTTCTGCCTTTATCTTTTCGTCAATTGGAAATCTCAACGAGAAGTACTGTATGATATCATCCTTATCATTCCTTACCGGCAGAATGACACTGTGTTGCCAAAAGAACGACCCATCTTTTGCCTTACTTTTAACTTCGCCCTGCCAGATTTTGCCTTGTGTTATGGTATCCCAAAGCCTTTTAAAAAACTTTTTATCATGGTGACCGGATTTGACAATGCGATGATTTTGCCCGAGCAATTCAACCTCCGAATATTGGCTTATTTCACAAAATTTTCTGTTAACATAAATGATGTTCCCAAGAGTATCAGTGATCGAACAAATAATGTTAAGATCAATGGCTTGCTGATAGACGCGTAAAAGCCGCAGTAATTCATTTTTTGAAATTCCGCTAATATTTTGTGCATCCTTCATTTTTCACCATTTATTACAGCACTCGTTAAATCTTCTTTGGGGTATTTCTCTGATTTATTTTTATTTTTTAGCAGACAACCTGTTCCAATTTGCAGCCGTTATATGAGCTATTGGGTCAGAAAGTACGGGAATTGGAGTTGCCCTTTCAATATGTGTTTCTGTATCCAATTCAATCAAGAAGTTATATTTTGTCATTTTATTTCCGCATTTACAGGCGGTAAGAAAATGAAAAATTCATCAGTCAAATGTAGATTGGGAAGAAATGCTCAGAAATGACTTTGCTCATTTTGCTCTCATGAATTTCCTCATTTAAACGAAGATATTGGCTAAAATATAACCGGCGATTTCGAAACCCACGAAAGGTTAATTTCCCGGTGAAAAAATAATTGGCTATTGTTCATATAACCGCAAACGGTTTTTTACTGATCTCAGTTCTTCCTGCAAGTCCTCAATTTTTTGCAAGAGATTAAATACAACGTCAATTCCTTCAGGATTCAACTCGAGTTCATGGTAAATCCTGATAATTTTCTCAATATGGTCTAAACTTTCCTGATGGATGTATTCCATTTGATCAATCTTTCTGATTTCAATCAGGCCTGTTTCGTTCAGATTACTGAAGAACGACATTTCAACACTGTAGTTGCTGCAGAGCTGATCCAATGGTATGAGAGTTTCTTTTTTCATGACTTTCGTAATTGGCTTAGTTCCTTAAAAAGTGCTTTTTCCTTTTCGGTCAGGTTTTTGGGCAGGGTGACTTGAAAGGTAATGTACAAATCGCCAAAAACACCATCCTTTTTGTAAACAGGGAAGCCCTTTCCCTTTAATTTCACTCTGGTACCGCTTTGGGTTTCCGCTTGTATTTTCAGTCTTACTTTTCCGTCAAAAGTGTCAACGGTCATTTCTCCGCCAAGCAAGGCTGTGTATAAATCGAGATCCGCCATTGAAAAGAGATTATCCCCATCCCGCTTGAATTTCGTATGGTTTTCAATAGAGAACCTGATTTGCAAATCACCATTTGGGCCACCATTTATTCCTTCCCCGCCATGGCCCTTAATCTTTATCACCTGGCCATTTTGCACCCCTGCCGGTATGGTGAGGCGGATGTTTTTGCCGTTAATCATTAAGGTTCTTTTGTGAGTCGCATAAACCTCTTTTAGGTCAAGGTGCAGCTCGGCATTAAAATCCTGCCCTTTGAATCTGACGTTTCCGCTTCCTCGTCCTGATTTTCTCCCTCCGAAAAGTGATTCAAAAAAGTCGGAATAATCACTACCCGAAAAATCACCTGATGATCCCTGATATTGATTTCTTTGCGACTGATGCCCCTGCCTGGCATTTTCCATTTCATCCGCATGTTTCCAGTCTTTGCCGTACTGATCATATTTCTTACGATTCTCCGGATTGCTCAACACCTCGTTGGCTTCATTGATTTCCTTGAACTTTCTCTCCGCTTCCTTGTCGTTGGGATTGAGATCGGGGTGGTACTTTCGGGCGTACTTGCGGTAGGCCTTTTTTATATCCGCTTCGGTCGCCTTTTTGTCGAGTCCCAATACACCGTAGTAGTCTATGAATGCCATTTGGATTTGTTGTAGAAAGTAACTTAATCCAGCAAAGGTCACTCAAATTTTGCAATTGTATTTCAGCAGTGATTCAAAAAAAGAGTTTAGTGCTCATCAAATGATTTTTTCAATGATGTACACGGCAATCAATCCAACTGTTTCACAATCCAAAATGCGGACATTTCCCCGATTCCCAAACCGCGGTAATAGCATCTTTCACTCCTGACATTTGTTGCCAAAAGGTTTCCGGAAGATCGGGTCCAGGTGCATTGAAACAAACTTCCAGTTCCTTAAGAAAATCACTGAATACCAGATCGAGTTCCTTCTGCTGTTCGATTTTTTCATTGGTATGTTCACCGCTGTAAACAGCTGGCAGTTTGTGATACGAGTGCAACATGATCCTGAATTTTTGATAATGGCTCAAATGTCCTTTGAACCAGGAGGAATCATATTCCTTACCCGCCTCGGGCTTAGGCGGTCTGAAATCGGCAGCAACCAATTTTGAATTGGCACCCTCACCTTGTTCTATGATGGCTTCGATGGCCAGCATAGCTGTTTCGGGTGAATCTACTTTCTGACTAAAACCATGGCTTCTGCCATCCTTGTTGTGATACTCGTGAAAACAGTTTTTCTGTTTGATATTTTTCGAGTGCCCGACGTAACACTGGTCCCATAAGGAAATGATGCCGATCTTTAGGGCATCATACACTTCGGCGATGGAGCCACAAGCCTTTTGCTTGCTCCATTCAATTTCCTTTTTGGGCAAGGGAAGTTCTATGGCACAAAACAATTTGAGCGTTCCTTCAGACAAGGCATTCGGCAAAACGGGGTACCCTTTTATATTATCGGGAAGCAAATCTTTGTGCGGATGAAAAAAGGGGATCGCATTCATGTCGTGATAGGACGGTGTTTTGAATTTCACGGAATATCCAAGGGCATTCGAAATATTGCAAACCAACTCTATATGCAACATCTCCTGCACAGCGACAGAAAACAACAGTTTTGCTGCATCAGGATAATCGGATGTCTTTAGCTTTTTCAGGTCTTTGATGCTGTACAAAGCCGTTAAGTACAAAGGGATTGTCCAGACCTCAAGATCAAGGGCCTGTTGCAGGTGTTTGTGCAGGTCGGTTTTGCTCCACAGGGCGGGGTGTTTCATTTGCTCTTGGTTTTTAAATACGAATTATTCTGAGACTCATTGATCTCAAAAGTGCATCAAACATGATTTCTCAAAAATTCCGGGCAAAAATCAAAGCCATTTGGCCAGGTGATATAGCCGTTTTCTGCCTTAACCTGCTTAAAGTACGTTTCATCATTTAATAAGGATGAAACACCTTGTTTAATAAAAGGCCTGATATTTATTTCTTTGGACACACCATCTTCAAATTGCACTCTTATTTTATGGTTTTCAAGAGCAATAACAGATAGAATATTTGGTATGCTTTCCATCATTATACAAGAGGTTTAATAGGTTTTGGCTGTAAATCATTCCGCATCAGATCCCAATCTTCAATTAATTCGCTTCTGTTTTCTGAGGCCCATTCAATTGTAAGAGCAAATATTCTTTTAGGTAAATTGCCCTTTATTATAGCTAAAGTTTGAATATCAATTTCTGCCATAAACTCATTGTAATAGGCATGAAAATGAGGCGGATTATGTTCATTATAAAACATACGAATTATTATTCCAAGAAATCTCGATATTTCGGGCATCCCTATAATTGATTGCTGCTGCGAAGTTAGCGAAGTTCTCCAAAAATTTATCAACTCTCTCGCTTTGGTTAAACGCTTTAGAGCTTTAAGGAACAAAGATTCGGAGTCATTGATAATAGACCATTTGTTTATCTCATATACTGCCAACTCACCAGCAAAAGTTGTTGATTTATCAGAACTAATGTTAGCGTTGATCTTGCCAAATCACTTCACCTTATCCTTCAAAAGGCCGGTTTTGTTGATGATTCCTTTCATAGAGGAATAAGGAATGCTCAATGTAATTGGTTCTTCATAGGCAAAGGAATTATCCGGAATCAGAAAAAAATCAATTCCTTCTTCGGTGATAGCGAACTTATTTTCCACCATCTCGAAATATTGACTGATGTCTGAACAAGGGATGTCCATATCTTCCAGATTTTTTATTGCAAGCTGCAACAGTCCATTTAGCTGGACCTGATAATTTTTTGAAGTATCAAACAGATCAGCTAATGTTACTTCAAGTAGTTCATTTTTTTCGGAAATTGTGTAGTTATAAAAATCGTAAGATGAATGAGCTCCCCCTTTGTAACTTACAGTGAGAGTAATGGAATAGGAAATAGTATTGTGCGTAATTCCAGCAAACCTATAAGTGTAATCAGTACATTCGTAACCGGGTGTCCCGGAGGGATAAAAGCCATCATCCAACTTTGGATAAATCATTTCCACGTCGGATTCGTAACGTAAATTGTTGGCCAGTTGTAAAGACCCGATAGACAGATTTCTCAGAGCTATTGAAGTTAGATAATTGCGGACTAAGGTTTCTCGGGTCTTATTTGGATTAGAAGAAAAATAATCGGATATCATTTCACTCCACTCGATTAAACCAAGTAGGGGAATATCCTTGTATTTATATTCATTATAGTCATAAGACCATTCTCTGTGGTGAAACAGGTTTTCTATGAGGTATGGTACATTCATATAACCATCATTCCTGGCTTCGAGAAAAATTGTTCCGGTAGAGTCTATTACGCCAATGCTGTCCCCTGACCAAAAGGCAGCATAACCACCCATGAAGTCCGTTATCTCAGTCCACATCGGTGGAATTATTATCCGACCGAATATATCGGAAATACCCCAGCCATCTTTCTTTATCAGGTACAAACCGTTGTCCTGCCTTATTATTTCTTCATAAATACAAGGCAATATGAAGGTCCCGTCCGATCTGACCAAACCATTTCCATTTCCATCTTTGTAAACTATAGCAATCGAATCCCTGAATGGCACAGCTTTGAGATATTCAGGGGGCAATATGTATTTCCCATTTCTGTTCATAAGTCCCCAGCCACCATAAAGAAAGTCTGACTCAGAATAATAATAATATTGCCCTTCGTCTTCCTCTGACGACTCGAAGATGTCCAATTTGGGTTTGACCCAACAAACACCATGCTCTTGATCGAAAAGACCGGTAGCAGCATAGACTGTATCTATGACAAATTTCTTTTGTTTCAAATCCAGAATTCCAACCTTCCTGTTCAGGTTAACGACACAGACAAGACCACCCTCCAAATGACTCAAAGACTCACAATACTGCGGCTCCAGAATAATTTCTCCCTTCTGATTCAGAATACCCGTTTTGCCATTTTTATCAGCATAAACAATATATTCATCATCATAAATGCTCACACTGTACTTTGGAGGTAAGATGACTTTTCTATCGTTGTTAAAAACCCCGCAGGTATAATTTTTTGAATCACTGTCTTTAATCAGACAGAATTGGGTGACAGCCGATTCTCCTTGGATAAAGTTGCTCACATCCAATGGTTGAGACAAATCCCAACCGGAGTAAAAGGAAATGATACCGTCTTTAATCAACCCAATCTTTCCAGCATGTTCTGCGAATCCAAAATCATATTCAAAAGGAATTACCACTGAGTCATTGGCGTCAATTATTCCGAACTTGCCGTTTCTACGTACCAAAAAGAAGGCGGCAAAGTCTTGGTTTACATCTTCAGTATAATTATATTTTGAGGTCACAATGGGCGTCATTTCCTCATAAGGTTTGCTGAGAATGCTCCCATTCCTATCAAATGCCATCCAATGTTTATTCTTCAAAAGACATCCGACCGGAACGTTGGTTATATTTGGATAATCGCCTTCAACCCAACGTACACTATCATACTCGAAAGGAGCTATTATTTTCCCGTCAGTTGTCAACACGCCACACTTCCCTTGTTTGTACAACATCATCATTCCGTTCCTAATTTTGTTATCAAAATAGTATCGATCATCTTCCGGCTTATATATGCGATTAGGGGTGTATTCGGTGTCTAACATTTTTTTGCCGTGAGTGTTGAAAAGACCGAATTTATTCCCGCTCTGAACCCATATCAGGTCATTTTTGTTTGAAGGCGAAATCCAGTCATAAATGCACGGTATAATGATTACTCCATTCTTATTTATCACTCCATACTTCACAGGAATCCTTCCCGGGGATGGGTATGCATTAGCAAACAACAAGAACGACTTGTCATTCAAATCTATAAGGTATTTGAAACGGGGAGCAAAAAAATAACCTGTTGTATCCACAAACCCGTAAAGGTTACCTGATGTTATAATAAATCTTCCGTTCATCAAATCTCCGGGTCTGTCATATTGTATCGGGAGAATCAACTTATTGTTCTGGTCAATTATGCCCCATCTGTTGTTTTGCGAAACTTTGAAATAACCAGCCTTTGAGTGGTAATATTCTTCATTGTTTCGTTCAAGGTAATTGTTCGGCTCGTAAGAAAATTCAATTTTATTGTAGTTCAGCGGTATGACGATCTTGCCTTCGTAATTGAGGACACCGTATTTTTCGTTTTGTGTTACGATGTAAAAACCACCCTGAACCTTGTAGTTGCTGAATCGGGGCTGAATGACCCATTCGTTTTTATAATTCTTAAAACCGTATTCACAGGTTAAATTCTCTTTTGAAACATGCAATCTCAGGTTGTCAGGGATCTTCATGGTCATTGAAACTAAGGTACCAGACGTGTCATAAGCCAAAGTGCTATACACAGTTCCATTTATGTGCTTGTTTTCCTGAGCCAACATTCCATTCTCGAACCATTCCTTCGAGATATTCGTAGAATCGTTGAGTTTTCGCAATTCTCTTCTTTTTGATCCGTCAGGGTAATAAACTACCTCAGAGATTGTTTGAGAACCCTCATAAATATGGAACCGTTTAGGAACACCATTAGGGTAGTATGATTTAAATTCACCTTTCATTTTGCCGTTTTCATATAACCCTGTGCTTTTTACTTTTCCGCTTGGGTAATAACCGACAGTTTCTCCATCCAACTCGCCGTCTTTAAAGAAACCACGACTTTTCAAATTTCCGTTGTCGAAGTATGTTGTTGATTCCCCGTTAGCTTTGTCATTGGTATAGAATTTCCGGCTTATGATATTTCCGCTGTCGCTGTATTCTACAAATTCCCCATCTCGCTGGCCCATTAAGTAATTCTCACTACTTTTTATTTTTCCTGCTTCGTTAAAAGTAATTTTCTTTCCATGGATCATTCCGTTTTTGTGCGTTACCTTATATTTCAATTGTCCGTTTGCATGCCATTCGGTTTCCTCACCTTCCTTTTTTCCATTTACCAATAATGATTTTATCATCAATTGGCCGTTCTTATGATAGCTTCTAATGGGTCCATCTAAGGTATCATGAACAAAGTGTGAAATGGAACTAACCTTTCCATTGCTGTGGTAATAATTTGACTCACCCTCCTTTAATCCGTTTACATAGTTGGCCTTTTCATGCAGATTGCCATTTTTATAATAAGACCGGAATTCTCCATTTAGTTGCCCATTGATAAAGAAACCCTCCTGTTGAATCCTCCCGTTTTTGAGATACCAGACACACCAACCTTCATTTACCTCAGGGTTTTCAGATGAAAGTCGCCCTTTCCATTGCAACTGTCCGGTAATAAAATAATCTCTCACAGTGTCGGTCAGGTGGCCGGAAGAATCGTATCTGATAACGCGATAATAAGAGGCCTCACTCTTTGGACACTGGGTCCATTTCTCGCTAAAATATTTGGTGACCTTCCGGGTCTGACCTTGCCCTGTTGTTATCAGGCAAAAAAGAATAAAAAAGAGAAAGCAGAGATGTTTCATTTCAAAATTGTTTGAGAAAAAGGAATGGTCTCTACAAATATCATATTATTTAACAATGATGAATCAAGCCAGTTGTTTTCATGGTCTGAAATTGATTTTTTATTTTGATGAAAACGAAGGCAACATTTACACTCAATTGAGAAACGATGGCAAAAAGAAGGAAAATCGCCCTCGTTCTAATTGTGAGGGTGAATTTTACGGTTGTTTTAAGAAGTCCCTATTTTAAAAACTCTTACCTGAGTTTTACAATTTGAGTTTTGGTAGTTTAGATTGTGGGTTGGTGATATCCGATGCAGTTGTACTAGCTAACGATTGTGCTCTTAGGTGAGGATATAAGGTGATTGGTTCTTATTGTCAATACTTCCTTTGTCTGATTCCGTTCCTATCTACAACTGTAAGGTAATTATCTAACGCAATTTCTTTTTTGCTAATCAAGTCTTCTATTATTTGTCCCGGTTCTTCTGGTTTATATTCGTCAAGCCTTAAATAGATAACTCCTTTTGCGGGTTTGTGGTTGTGTTTAAAAATTAGTTCCCCATAGTCACGGTCAAAAGTCAGGATGGTGCGGTTCTCGTTAATTGCAATACTCATCACGCACTGTCCTGAATACTTGGATAATCAGTCCCGATGAAACTAATATCGAAACCGTTTCTTCTCAGATAAAGAATGCTCTTTAAAGGAAAATTCTCGTTGGCTAAAAGTTTCATGAATCAATCAGGCTATCTTTCTTGGCGGCGTAAACAGCAGGCCATCATTCAGGCAATCCTGAATATAAGTAAATACTGCCTGGAGCGATTCCTTTGTCAGTCGAGGAAAGTTCTCCAGGATTTCTTTTTCGGTCCATCCTTGTGCCAAAAGTCCAACAATATGTTCAACAGAAATTCTTGTTCCCTTAATTGTTGGTTTACCCAATAGAACTTCTTCGTCCGATACGATATAGTCATGCCAATTCATAGTTCAAATTTATGAGTTTTCATCAAATTGCCATACACTCTATTTTATCTTTTCGATTGCATTACATCCCCCACACCCCCATCGTATCATTAGTATTTTCTCAGAATGCTCAAATTGTCAGTTTAATTAAGACGGTTTTCATACTTTTGAATGATGTTTGTGAAGTATCTTTGGCTCACCTTACTAGCAATTACCGTCTGTAATTTAGGCTACGGTCAAACCGAAATAAATAAGACTTTATCAAAGAGATTGGACTCCCTGAGGGTTGAGGATCAGAAATGGAGAAAAATGTTTGCCCAAGACAGTTCTCAAAAGGCGTATGCCAAAAGAATGTTTAACTTGACAGATAGTTTGAACCTGATTGAGGCCAAAAGTATATTCAAAGAATTCGGACTCCCAACTATAAGCATGGTGGGTGAAATCAGCTGCCATAATTTCTATCTATTGGTTCTTCATGCTGATGAGGAGCCTGAGTTTCAAAGGCAGGTATTGAAGCAAATGAAAAGTAGTATTAAGTCTAATGACTGTGCAAGGAAAGACTATGCCTATTTGACTGACAGATACAGGCTCAATAATGGAAGAAAACAAATTTACGGAACCCAAATTGAACTGAACGAAAGCAAAACGGCATATCAACCCAAGCGTTTGAAGAATCCAAAGAGAGTCAATAAGAGAAGACAAGCCATGGAAGTAACGCCTTTCGAACTGGAAAAATACTATAGTACCCCCCAAAATTAGGACAACTGATTAAGTTGTAAATTTAACAGTTGAAAAATGAAAAGAACACGCAGAAAATTCAGTTCGAGTTTCAAGGCAAAAGTTGCCATTGAAGCTCTAAAAGAGCAAATGACGTTGCAAGAATTGTCATCCAAGTTTGAGGTCCACCCAAATCAGATATCGGCCTGGAAGCAAGAATTTCTAAGCAATGCATCAACAGTTTTTGAGTCTAAATCGGTTAAGGGCGATTCAGAGTTGGACAAGGAAAAATTGTACAAGGTCATTGGTGAGCAAAAGGTGGAAATTGATTTTTTAAAACATGTCTTGGGAAAATGAGCACGACCGAAAAGAGACAACAGGTAGTGGCATCTCATCCAAGTCTAAGTCTCAAGAAACAATGTGAAGCTTTGGGGGTACATCGTTCTGGGATGTACTACAAACCACGTGGTCAGAGTGCTTTGAATGAACGGTTGATGAAAGATATAGACCGTTGTTTTCTGGTTCATCCTTACTATGGAGTGGCACGAATGACCGATTACCTGAATAGGGACCTGGGTTATAGGGTCAATGAAAAGCGGATAGCCCGATTGTATAGGATCATGAATCTAAATACCATTTATGCCCATCCTAAAACTACCCGGAGAGACCCCGATAAATATGTTTATCCCTATCTGCTTAGAAATCTTACTATAGACCACCCAAATCAGGTATGGCAAACAGACATTACCTATATCCCCATGTTCAGAGGCTTCATGTATCTGGCTGCTATCATAGACGTATATAGTAGAAAGGTACTGGGATGGAGTCTTTCAAATTCCATGACCACAAAATGGTGTGTAGTACTGCTTAACGACACAATAAACGAACATGGCAAACCCGAAATACATAACTCAGATCAGGGTTCTCAGTACACCAGTTCTGACTATATTGAAGTTCTTAAAAAGCATGAAATAAGAATTTCAATGGATGGTAAAGGCAGAGCACTTGACAATGTATATATCGAAAGGTTCTGGCGTTCTCTCAAACAAGAGAAAATTTATCTCAATCCTCCAAATGGAGGTGTAGATTTGCATCAGAAGGTGAAAGAGTATATTCACTTTTACAATACAGAAAGACGACACACAGAGATTGGCAAAGTACCACCAGATGAAAAATTTGATGCCAAAAAAATGACAGGATAATCAATTAAGAAATCAAAAATGTTGTCCTAACAATGGGGGGTACCTTATACATCGAATGGGTAAATCGGGATTTATTGGGAACCGGGTCACAAAAGCACCCCTAAAATCATTTAATCAGGAATGAGATTTGATTCCCCTGTTTTACGGTCGTATCATTGTATTTTCTCAGTATGACAGAAGAATCTACACCCTTTACCCTCTTTACTTTTACTGCCGACAAGGGGCAGGAACCTTTTCGCATTGATAAATTCCTCACGGACCGGATACAGAATGTCACCCGCAACCGCGTGCAGCAGGCCATAGAAGATCAAAAGGTTTTGGTGAACGAACTTCCAGTGAAATCGAACTACAAAGTAAGACCTGGAGACAAAGTAACGGTTATCAGCTTTGAGGAACCCCGATCTCTGGAAGTGCTGCCCGAAGACATTCCTTTGGACATTGTCTTTGAGGACGAACATCTTATCATCCTTAACAAACAGGCCGACTTTGTGGTGCATCCCGGTCATGGCAACTATACCGGAACCCTTGTGAACGCCCTCGCTCATTATATGGGGGTGGAACCCGAAGGCAGCATCCGTCCATGGCTGGTGCACCGCATAGACAAAGACACCACAGGCCTTATGGTTGTGGCGAAAAATGAACCCGCCATGGCCAAACTGGCGGTTCAGTTCAAGAACCACAGCATAGAAAGAACTTACAACGCCCTTGTCTGGGGACTTTTCAAAGAGAAGGAGGGCACCATAGAAGGCAACATCGCCCGAAGCAACCGCGACCGCAAACTTTTTATGGTTTACGACGACGAGGAAATCGGCAAGACAGCCGTGACCCATTACAAGGTACTGGAAGAATTCAACTATGTATCGCTGATTGAATGCAAACTCGAAACCGGCAGAACACACCAGATAAGGGTACACATGAAACATGCCGGACATACCCTTTTTAATGATGCCTACTACGGCGGTAACAAGATATTGAAGGGAGTGGTTTTCAGCAAGTACAAACAGTTTGTAGAGAATTGTTTTCAGATCATGCCGCGTCAGGCTTTGCACGCCAAGTCATTGGGATTTGTTCACCCGCACTCAGGCCAATGGGTGCAGTTCGACAGCGAGTTGCCGGAAGATTTTCTTCAGGTGTTGGAAAAGTGGCGGGCCATCAGCAAGGTATATAATTTTGAAGGGTGATGGCTGCGGCTTGTTGTCAACGGACTAAAGTCAGCAGTAATAAAACAGATTGTAAAAAGTTGTTTCATCCCTATGTGACTTCATTTTTCCCAATCTTTTTTTTTACCAATATTTTGTCCCTGCGGGACAGCCTTTTACCAGCAAAATATTGGTATTTGAATTAACGGGTTATGACAAGATCCGGAAAGAACGAATTTTGGTAACAAGGTCAATACAATTTATATGCAAGCCTTGTAATGACGAAATAAGGGTAGGCGAATTAGCAGATTACCACAAAGTCCCGTAGGGATGAAATATTGTTGGAAAGTTATAATCAGTCACACGAAAGTCCCGTAGGGACGACATATATTTTATTTCCAGTAATTATTATTTGAAATACAACTAAACGCACGATCTGAATAGGTAAAGTTTGGTTATGGTCCATCCTCAACGCAGCAACAATACCGTTCCCTTATCTAATTTTGTAACCGTTTTCCGTCCTTTGAAACTAATGAGGTAAAGATATACCCCGTTTGGACATGGCTTGCCCAGATAGCTGCCATCCCAACCCTCATCTGGATTTGTGGTATTAAAAACATTTTCGCCCCATCGGTTATAGATCAGCAGTTCATATTGCCTTGCCCCTGCCACCACCGGTTTGAAAATCTCATTTCTGTTATTACCATCAGGCGTAAAAGCAGTTGGAACCAGCACAAAGACGGAATCGTTGAGGCAAATTTCTCCTTCCATGGAGTCTATGCAACCCCCAGCATTGGAAACCACCAATTTGATACGGTAGCGATTGGTGTCGGCAGCATATCTGTGAGAAGGGTTGGTTAAAGGTTCGTACAGTGCTTTGCTGCCATCACCGAAATACCATGTTCCGGTGTCAGCACCCTGAGAATAATTGATGATGTTCACTACCGGATCAAAAGGACTCAAACAAATTTCACCATTTGGCACCGTCACAAAATACGCCTGAATCTTTTCATAACCTGGTATTACGGCAAAGGTATCTAAGCGACAACCTGTGGTAAGATTCAGGATATTTACGAAATATTTGTTTGCTACCGGGGCGTTAAGCCTAAAACTGCTGACAGGTGGCGAGGTGTTCCAGATAGCCTGGTATGCATCGCCTATACCGGGAATTACTTCGGCAAACCCCATTTGCCCGTAACAGGCAATCGGGCTTGTTTGAATTTGGGCAACAACTTTCGGGTTCACCAAAATGTACACCGAGTCGGTGACATCATCCGAACACCCATCACTGATGGTTACCCAATAATTTCCGGATGCAGCCGGACTCTGAAATACAATTTTGTTCCTTTGCCCGTCGGACCACAAAAAGGTGTAGTCAAAAACCTGTCCGCCGCTTCCGGTGGCACTCAGTTGAATATCTTCGCCCAAACAAATGGTATCACGATCGGAAAAAGCATTGACTCTTAACGTATCCCCAACTAAGGTTGAAACAGAGTCTATTCTGTAACATGTGGGCGTGCCGAACTGGTAATAGGCTTTGTGTGTTCCGGAGCCTGCATTTTTGGGGTTAAAAGTACTTCCGCTGATGCCTTTTCCCCAATAATTACCACCCGCAGGGGAACCAGTCAAACCATCAAAAGTGTCTTTCAGACAATAGAAAGGGTTTAACCCGGACAAATTCACCACAGGAAGAGCGGTAACGGTAATTCTGAGAGAGTCTTTGCAACCATTGGCAGAGAAGTAGCTGATCAGATGATTTCCGACCCCTGCGGTAAAAGGCCGGAAAATACCTTTGGCGGTATCTATGATCCCCTTTCCTTTGAAATAGCCGCCCGCTTGTCCGTTGTAAAACGTGAACTGCGGATCGGTTTGGCAAAAGGTGGTGTCCTTTTGGATCATGCTTTTTGGATAAACAGTAAAGAAAGTACTGTCGGTACACCCGTTGAAATTATAGATGAGTTTATGCGTACCATAGCCCGCGACACTTGCAGTAAAAAATCCTCCGGACACACCCGGCCCGCTCCATATTCCGCCGTTCGGTGAATTTTGGACCGTAGCGTTATTCAGAATCAGTGCCGGTTGCTCTATGCAAAGCCCCATCGTTTTTTTCAATACAACCACTGTTCTCACAAACATGACTTTCTTGGCAGAGCAGCCATTGCTGAAATAAGTAAGGGTATCGTTGGCCACCTTTCCAAAAAGAGCCGGGTCGTATAACCCAATGGCGGTATCTGCTATGCCTTTACCTTTCCAATAGCCTCCGACCGGTGAACCGGCAGGCAACACAAAAGCAGCCTGACTGAGACAAATAGTCTGACTGACCCCGGCATTGATATTTTCAACCCGCATAACTACTGTATCTCTGCAGCCATTCATGTTATATACCACTGTTTTGTTGCCGATTCCCGCCGTAGAAGTTCTAAAAATACCCAGTACGTTGTTGACGATACCTGTGCCGGACCAAATACCGCCGATAGGAGAAAAGCCCAATGTTATGTCGCCCGCCGAAAGACAAACGGTGTCATCGGCCTGGGTAGAGATAGGTTTGATATTGACTGTTTTATTGGCAACACAGCCATTCCAGCTATATTTAACAATAAACACCCCGGAAGTATCCGGTGTAAAGCGGCCTAAAGAATCTGTATGTGGGCCGGTCCAAAAGCCGCCTGCAGGCGTATAACCTGTCATCAAAAAGGAGGCACCTCCCGGACAAGCTGCCGTGGTTCCGCCGGCACTTATACCTCTCACGTTGATGTTCATGGAATCAGAACAACCATTTGAGAAATAAACAACTACGTCGTTTCCGGCACCTGCCGTTTGCGGGTTGTAATTTCCGGTGGCCGGATTGGTTATGCCTTTTCCTTTCCAGATTCCTCCGGGTGGGGTTGCCGACAAAGTGAATGCCCCCGACGACTGGCAAACCGTGGTGTCATTCGGTGCCTGTGGTTTAGGCAGAACATAGACAGTTATTGAATCAGAACCCGGCACCGCCACACCATCGCTAACCGTTAAAATATATTTTGTGGCAACCAGTGGACAAACTTTTTGAGGGCCTTTAACCGGGGGTAAACCATTATTCCATGTGTATACATATTTTGTTGAATCACCGCCCGTAACTATAGCTGTAATGAAAGAACAACCACCAATACAAATCGTATCGGGGTTGGCATCCAGATCAACATATATGGGACAGTCGGTGACACTGAATGAAACTACTGCAGTCAATATCCACGCAGAATCACAGATATCATATTTCACCGCTCTGAAGTTGATCGTATAAGTACCGCCCCGATTAATGCCACCTGATAATTGTAATTCAAAGGAATCAGTCATCCCGGATGGTGCACATCCTATAGGAATGACCTTCGTTACAGAAGGTGCAAATTGGCCGCTCAGTCTGAAGGTGGAATCGTTGATCGAGTCACAAAGAAATTTCTGATCAAGTTTGACCCTGAGTACTGATGTACTGCAACTCACCTGCGGTTTGGCTACAAATTTCGGATTAGGCAGCGGAAGCACTTTGGTCGTCCAGTTTGCTTCCCACCCGGTGCAGGCTACACTCTTATCAGATTTGAAATAAATGGTGAGACATGAGTCGGTAGAGCTAATGGTACCCGGATTGACGGTGCCCGAATATCGTGAACCAATCTTGGAGGCGTTGGTGTCCCGCCCGTCGTAGAATTGCAGATAGTCAAGATCCTTTTCTGTACAAAATTGCGAAAAGGAAAGGATCACATAATCTCCTCCCGGAACGCAAATCGTGAATATAAAATTTTCGTTGTGATCATAATCTCCAGTCTTCAATCCTGCATCACTGTCTGTAAAATTCCCTTTGCAGTCATACACCTTATAATTCCCGATCTTGTAGGTATTCTGTCCGAAAACCGTATTAAACAGGAACAATGTGACAACTAAAAAAAGAATCCTCTTCATAGACTATCTTCTGGTTATTGTTATCGGATCCGTGACAAATGAATTACTCCAGTTTCCGGCCCTGTCCTGCATTTTTACGGTAAAATTTGTAGTCTCATCGGCACCACTTCCCAGAAGCCAGGTATTTCGCAGTTGAATGCTGAGTATGCCGTCAATTGGAATGTTTTTGCCGATTGGGGCTAGTGGCGGTATATAATAAGCATCGGCATTTTTCAAACGGGCATCGTGAACAGAAAGTAAATTGATATCAGGGTTCTTATGTCCAAGATCTCCGTCACCATCGCTATAAGTAAACTGAATGATAACAGAATCGGTAAATTCATTCACGATCTTTGGTGAAATGCTTTTGAAAACAATTATAGGTACCGGATCAATGTTGATGGGCTCCGGTTCTTTACACGCAGAAATGAAAATAATAAATATCAATGCTCCTTGTAAAATTTCTCTCATGGCATTATTTTTATCGTGTAGTAGCTCTTGGCATTAAACAGGGAGTTATCACTGGGCAATTCAATTACCGGATTCACCCCGTCGCTGATTTTGGTTCTTATCCAAATGACATCACCGGGCTTACCGTATGTATTGGGATTGATGGTTACCTTGTGATAGAAGTCAACAAACTCTTTATAAAACCCTTTTTCATTTTTCGGGCTGCCGGCCAACTGAATCGCAATTTCATTTGCCGGATCAAAAGTATTGGCCAGCAAAGAAAAATTCACTTTCAATGTTCCGATGGAAGTGTTGGGCGTTTTATCATCTAAAAAGGCAAAATACAAATCGAGATTACTGACCGATGAAGATACATAAACGGGGCTAAAACCTTGGTGAGGAAGCAGGTTTGCCCCGTCATAGGCAAGCATGCCATGAAGTTGTGGTGGGAAATCCACGGCAGGCGGGGCATTGCCTTTTATATCTCTGGCTCCGTTATTGATCCAGGTTTTGATGTTCTGAATGTATTCTTCCTTTTTCGTTGGCCAGTCCGATCCGGGTTCAGTTATCAAAGGCATGATCCCTGAATTGGCATTCAGGTCAATGGTGAGTCTTCTTATGAGCATAGAGGTGGCCTCATTATCAGGCGTAACCCGGGCAGTAAGCGGGTTGAGTATGTCGTTCTTTATGATGGCCTGATTCACCAAGGTGTTGTAAGAGCTTTCTATAGTCCTGAAATCCGGTTCAAAATTCCCGTCATGGCAACCACTATTGGCACAAGTCGGTTTGAAAATGTATTTGTGCAATCCGGCAATGGTGTTCGGATCGGGGCTCTTTATTGTATCGAACACGCCGTTGTATCTATCGTTGTCAGGGTTGTCATAAGGATTTTCAGGTTCATTGTATTTATCGCTCCTGCATGAACCAAAGAAGATAAGACCGACGGTCGTTAATATGTTTAGTATCTGTTTCATTTACATTCTGTCAAATAAAGAACGACTGTTGGCATCAACGAATCCATAATTCAAAATATCATCTTTAATCCCGAATATTTCACCTATGGTCAGCACATTATCCGTGGCCAGTCCGACCGTGTCGGTATCAGATCCTACTTTGAGATTGACCGGAATATTTGGTCCAACCATAGCGGTAAAAATTCTTTGTGTATTCAAATCACCGCTATGATCAAACGACAACCAGTCGTTTTGATCCTTTATTGGATTTGGGTTCAGATTTCGGCCACATTCTGGAGTAGCAATCATAATTGTCTTCCCTGACATTTCAGGAATTTGTGTCTGTATATAATTCCAGAGAAAACCTGTAGCATGATCCGCCCTGTGCAACGAACGCAGATAGCCGGTGAAATTTGAATGGCAACCATCAACACTACTCATGTTGACAACCAAAACCTTTGGTTTAAACCATTTGAGAACCTCTGCCGCATAAGCCACTGTGTTCAAATCGCCGTTGTCGTTGACAGGCGGAGATGCAATTTGTCCTGTTTTTTGTCGTTGAAAAATGCTTCTTACAAATTCTTTGAGGTTGTTTTTCTCTTCCTCTGTGTTCTTGATATTGGGGATCTCCCCATTCTTCACCCTGAATACATTGTCAAGAAATTCTTTCATCCGGTACATGGGTTCCAATTCTTCCTGAGGGTGGTAAACTTTGGCATTCGACAACACATCACGCCCCGTACTTCCGAAGGTGATACCCGGTGCAAAGAAATTGGCTCCATAATCCAAACCGTAAGCCGAATGGTTACTTGAGTTCAGAAGTGGCGTTGAATTGCCGATACCATTGCCAATAAACCAGACATCTGTGGCTTTGAAACCGCGATGGCGACGAATGTATTCAAATATCGTCGGGTACTGGGGTCTCACCTTCAGGCCTTGTGTAGCAGCTCTTTGTCCCGTAAGCAAGGAAGTCAAGCCGCCATAGTGGCCTCCATTCACAGCTCGCACCTCCGGAAACAGTGTTCCCTGTCGTTCCAGTGTGTTGCCCAGTATTTTCGGAATAGGCTGTATGCCATCCGGTTGTCCGGCCAGATTGGTTCCATAAACTATTTTTCCTGCCGGAGGCGTTCCTTCCAACATGTTATACATGATGTTACCGTTAAAGGTCGCCTTTTGGCTATCATCAAGATATCGTTGAAGAATACTCTCCTGCTGCCTGACTCCTCCGGCGAACAGTACATAAACGACGTGGTCGGCTAATGGTGTTCCGGTCTTGGCAAATAATCTGCCCGATGGCAATAAATATGGGAAGGTAAATGTACCTGCTGCAATCGTAGCTGTTTTTTGAATAAATTCTCTTCTCTTCATAACGTGCCTTGTTTTAATAAAACCTGTACTCCTCCGAGGCGGCAAATGCTGTATAAATCAATTCAACGGTGATGTTTGGGTGGGCGTCCAGAAAATTCCTGAAGAAAGTAAGTTCCAACTCTGATGGATCTCTGACATAAAATCTTCGGTAAGTGTCTTTCATAAAGGCATCCACATCGGCCCGCATCAGCGAGTCGGACGGAAGCTTTTTGTCCGGAGAATTCATGTAATTGCTGATGATGATTTCATAGGCCAATGACCTGTCGCCAATAGAATAAATGACGTTTTCTGTTTTCACCAGTTCATTCACAGAAATGGGCTTCTGTATAATGTTGGTTGAAAGTATGGAAATATACTGGGCATCGTTTTTCTGCTTTCCTTTTTTGATGTATTGGCTGTTTACAGGTTCATCAAGCACTCCGTAGTTTGTAACATAGTCCTTCTTACAGGCGTCCAGTCCGATAAGCAATGTCGCAATAAGTAAGAATCCTGTTTTACTCTTAAACGAGTATTGATTTTTTTGGATCCGTCCCGATGGATATCGGGAGTTATGGGATTCGTGAATTTTCGATTTCATAACCTTCATTTAAAAATTGGCATACTCATCTAAGACCGCAATTTTTCTTTGTAAATATTGCAGGTCATTTGTGGCGTAATAATGTTCGAAATGGGTATAAGTTTCTTCCGTAGTGGGTTCTCTTCCGATGAGGTTCAGATAAGTCCATTTGATAATGCCTTCATAAAATTCCCTTGAAGAAGTTAAAGTAACACAGTATTCTCTTTTGTTAGAGGCATAACCGCCGAGTATTTTTCCCATTTTATTGGTTTCAATGATGCCGAAAGCACTCTCGAACTCCGCTTGTGTTGGGAAACGATAGAACAAATCATCAAAACTGGCCCTCACAAAATTAAAAGTGTTCATATTGATGATATCGTAAACACTATTGTCGAGCATTCGTGAAAACATTTCGTTGATGCCGATGGTACCATCGCGGTAATGAATTCTCGATTCAACCACTTTTAAATGTCTTTCTATTTGTTCCAATGCCTGAAAGACCCCTATGGAGTCACCGTTGAGCCGGGCTACATTAAGTGAAAACTGGGCAAGTCCTGCGTATCTGGTAAACTCTCCATCGGCAGCTCCTTCACAAAGTCTGGCCTTCACCATGTCATAAATTCTTTGGTAATAGGCTTGCTTATACGAACCTTCTCCTGGAACGGGAGTGGTATCATTTTGTAACCGAAAAATCAAATCCTCTCGTGCCGCTCTAGAAAGTTTTTTCGATTTCATCAGGCTAACCTCTGTGTTCATTTCTACTATGGTTGGAACCCTGCCCAAAAAATCTATGTATAGTCTGTTTACATAATTCTCTATTTTCACCGTGGGAACACTTCCCGGATCCAAAGCCGAATTATCCGGAAACCGCTTTTCTTCCTGCTTGGTGCAGGCGGGAAAAATTACTGCACAGCTAAGGAACAACATGGCCCCAAACAAATTTTTGGTACACAATTTTGCAATCATAAGAAAGTATAAATATAGCAGTTTAAAATTCAAATGTAGGAAATTAAAATGATAATACAAATCTGACTAATATTGATATGGTCTAATTTCCAATAAATTGGTTGCATTGTTCGCGTTTTTCACTTTTAGAAAAGACAAATGACAAAAGGGGTTTTATTTTCTAATGATTTGAGAATGTGCTTGAAAAGATCACACCCAAAGAAATTGTAACTGAAATTATTTTCTGAAAATAAAATAGACAGCCAGAATCAGGCATACAAAACCGGCAAAGTGATTCCACCTGAGGGTCTCGTTTTTGAAAAAGAGGAGGGTGAACAAAACAAAAACTACCAATGTTATGATCTCCTGTATCACTTTGAGTTCCACCAAACTAAAGGGACCGCCATTCTCTTTAAATCCGATTCTATTGGCCGGAACCTGAAAACAATACTCGAACAAGGCAATTCCCCAACTGATCAGCACAATTGAAATGAGCCCGAGATTCTCAAACCATTTCAAATCCTTAAACCGAAGATGGCCATACCAGGCCAGGGTCATAAATGTATTGGAAAGAACGAGCAGGCCTATGGTGTAGAAAGCTTTCATAATATTTTCCTTCGTGTTGTAAAGGATTCGAAATTACTTTTTTGGATGAAATAATGCCTGAATAGACTGCGACTTATTGATTGACCACTTGGATTGACATGAAAAAAACTATTTTCGTCCTGTACGGTTAATTTGCTGAAATATCAGAAATCCAAATGGAGGTCTATCACGTATATGGCGATATGAAACAAGTAATAACAATCGTATCAACCAGTTTTTTGATGATCCTCAGTGCCTGCGGTCAGGGGAATTATAGCAGCCAAAAGGCAACAACAACAGATTCGATCACCCAAAAACCAAACCTTATGAAATCAAAAACCAAACCCGATTCGGCGGAAATGAACAAACTACGGAGTGAAGTAAAAGACGGAAAAACGAAAACCTTCAATCAACTGACAGAATTTGAAAAATCAGTCATAGAGCAGAAAGGTACAGAAAGAGCCTATACCGGAGAGTATTATGACCACAAAGGAACAGGGGTGTATGTTTGTCGTAAGTGTGATGCTCCGCTCTATTATTCTTCCGACAAGTTCGATTCGCATTGCGGATGGCCGAGTTTCGATGATGAAATAAAAGGGGCCGTAAGAAGGCAAACGGATATTGACGGTCATCGGATAGAGATTATCTGCAACAATTGTCAGGGTCATTTGGGACATGTTTTTTCAGGTGAGGGCTTTACACCGAAAGACACCCGCCATTGTGTGAACAGCGTTTCCATCAAATTCATACCTTATGAAAAATCCGATGGCCAATAAATTCTTTTTTACCCTACTTTTGGGTCTTGGAGTTTTGTCTTCCTGTCCCCAGAACAAAAGTCAAAACCAGAACGTGAATAATGAAACGAACAACATGACAGATACAACAATTCGGACAGATACTGCCACCTTCGGAGCCGGATGCTTCTGGTGCGTTGAGGCTATTTATCAGGGCATTAAAGGGGTTCTAAAAGTAGAATCTGGATATGCTGGAGGGCACGTTAAAAAACCGACTTACAACGAAGTTTGTTCCGGCAAAACCGGGCATGCCGAGGTAGCAAGAATTGTTTTCGATCCGGCGGTCATCTCATACGACTTGCTTTTGGAAGTTTTCTGGCACAGCCACGACCCGACAACCCTGAACAGGCAGGGAGCTGATGTGGGTGATCAATACCGTTCGGTAATCTTTTATCACAGCGATGCTCAGAAAAAAACCGCCGAAGCCTCCTTAAAGAAAACCGATGCCGGACATCTCTGGGCCGACCCGATTGTGACAAGCATAGTGCCTTTGAACAACTATTACCCCGCCGAAGACTACCACCAAAACTACTTTGCCCAAAACCCGGACAAAGGGTATTGCTCTGCGGTGATAGCTCCCAAAGTTGCCAAGTTCAGGAAGGAGTTTAAGCATCTGCTGAAGGATTGAAAATTGTACAAAGTGGTTGGAGGTAATAAACTCCGACCAGCCGAGAATATTACTGGCCAAAACCTGCATTGCCGATATTTCCAGATGTCTCGCCCTGAGTTTATCGCAGGGTCAATTTCACTCTGTCCTCCAACAATCCTTCATGTGCTCATCAATCATCCCAACCGCCTGCATAAAAGCATAACAACCCGTTGGCCCAACAAATGAGAAACCGCGTTTCTTCATGTCTTTGCTCATAGCCAGGCTTTCTGTACTTGTTGGTTCATAGTCTTTCATGTTGGCTGGTCTTTTCACAATTGGTTTGTTCCCTACAAATTGCCAGACATATTTATCAAAACTCCCGAACTCCTTTTGCACTTCCAGAAAGCGTTTGGCGTTGTTGATGGTCGCATTTATTTTGGCTTTATTGCGAATGATGCCCTCGTTGTTCATCAGTTCCTGAAATTTCAAATCGCCATAACCCGATATCTTTTGCGGATCGAAACCCTCAAAGGCCGCATGGAAATGATGACGGCGTTTCAGGATGGTATGCCAGCTCAATCCGGCCTGAAAGGTCTCTAACACCAGATGCTCAAAAAGGTGCAGATCGTCATGAGACGGCTGCCCCCATTCGTTGTCGTGATAGTACATGTACAAATCGTCTTTCAGGCACCAGCCACAGCGAACTTTTTCTTTTTTTTCCATAATTTTACCCAATGACCAACAAAGTAATGTCTTTTCAGAACCTTCCGCAAGGTTATACCAAACAACAATTGTTTGACCTCGTGCTTGATCAGATCAGAAAAGACTTCGACGCATTCAGTCTTGAATTTTCTTTTTCGGGCAATGCTGATGAACCATTGGATAAACTGACCGATGCCCTCATCCGCATACTTGAAAAAGTACATTACCAAAACACCAGTGTTTTTATGAGCCTGATGTACCGCATAGACCTCAGAGAAAGCAAGGTAAAAGAAGCCCTGATGTTGCCCTCCGAAGCCTGCTACCCCGCTTTGGCTGCTCTGGTCTTAGACCGCGAGTTGCAAAGGGTTTTGACGCGGATAGTGGTGAAATCGTAGTTACAAGGACTCATGAGCTAATGCCGTTGGTGGATAAGTAACATAGAAATGGGATAAAAAAGATATTTCAAGTTTGACACCTCATAACGGATTAACTAACCTTGCATTATTGAATTAAATATTATCTTCAGGCACCATTTTTACATGACAAAACATCGGGACGATCTTATCAGGAATTACCTCCAAAAGGTTAAAGCGGCGAACAAGGAGCTAACCAAGAAGGAGGCATTCAAAGATTTGTTGAATCGCTTGTACTCCGGTGAAAAGGAAATTGAAAAAATAATTGATGCCATTAGTGCCGGAGCCGAAAAAACCATCATCAACATTCCAAGGAGAGATAAGCTTCATAAAGGAAGTGCAGATACACTTTACAACAAGATCATTATTGAATTTGAGAATGACCTTAAGGTTACTCTTAAACATGCCAAAGAACAATTGGCGGGGTATCTTCTTGGCGAATTCAATTCTGGTGAAGGATATAACTTCACACTCATTGTTTCAGATTTTATCACCTGGAAGGTATTTGCACCAGAGGTGTCCCAACTCGAAAATTTGAAAAATCTGAAAGAAGATGAATTGATATTGAATGAAGTCAAGGGTTCATCAATGGTTCTTAACGAGCATAACTCCGAAAACTTTTACTATTGGATAGACCGCTACCTTTTCAAAGAACAAAAGCAAAGGGCTACACTCAAAAGAATTGAAGAATCTTTTGGATACCAGAGTCCGGTTTTCATAGAGTCTTTTTTGGAATTGACGAAGCATTTCAATGAGGTTAAGAAGTTTGGCGAAGTGCAGGTTTCCTATGAGCAATGGAAAAAATTCCTTTCCATCGCTTATGGTTCTTTTGATGCCGGAGAAAACAACTTTCTCATTCATACCTATCTCAGTGTTTTTTCTAAAATTCTGGCTTACGCCGTTGTCAGCAATGACGATTATATTGACGATGACGAACTAAAAGGCATCATTAGCGGCAGCATCTTCCACAAATACAATATCCAGAATTTCGTTGACAACGATTTCTTTCACTGGATTGGCAGTGAGAGAAATTTCAGGGGATTGAAAAAGGTTTTTCGCCTCATTGCACAGGAAATTTCGGCATACGATTTCGAAAATGTTGATGAAGATATTTTGAAAGGAGTCTATCAGGAATTGATAGACCTTGACACAAGGCATACTTTAGGTGAATATTATACCCCCGACTGGCTTTGTGAACGAATTGTAAACGCGTTCCAGTTTAAGGCAACAGACAAATTCTTAGACCCTTCCTGCGGTAGTGGCTCGATTCTTAGGGCTATCATACACCGAACCAAACAGCTAAATCCAAATATTTCTGCGGCGGAATTGTGCAACAACATTTACGGAATTGACATTCACCCTTTGAGTGTTCAGATTGCAAAAACAACGATCCTTCTTACTTTGGGAAAAGAGATAACTCAGGCAAAAAAACCGATCCACATTAACATCATTTTGGCCAACACGCTGCTTGCCCCCGATGGTGTCAAAAATCTGTTCGGAGGTGAGTTCACCATCCATATTGACAAAGAAAAACTCTTTCTCAATACACAGGTGTTTGAAGATGTACAATTGTTTGACGAGGCCATTGAAGTGTGTGAAGATTTGGCCGAACAGACCATGCACAAGAAAAAGGAAAGCAGGCAAACCTTTGAAAACAATCTGCGGTGTCGCTATAAGAACGGGGGATTGAATCCGCAGGTGATGGACAGTTTCTATAAAATCTATGAATCCCTCAAATCAGTGAAGGAAAAAGGGCGGGACAGTATTTGGAAGTTCATCGTCCAGAACCTTTACAAGCCCTATTTCTTAAATAAGAAGTTTGACTATGTGGTTGGTAATCCGCCCTGGTTCACTTTCAGCTCAATCAGAAATGAAGAGTATCAAAACCTTCTCAATGGCCTGGCAGAGAAATATGATGTGAAGCCGGACAGGGTGGCCAATTTTCCCCACCTTGAAATTGCAGCCATTTTCATGAGTTATTGCAGCAGCTATTTCTTAAAGGAGAATGGAAGGTTAGCGTTTGTTTTACCAAGGAGCTTCTTCAGTGCCGACCACCATGAAAACACCCGGAGTGGGAAAGCAAAAGGTTTTCGCCTCACTGAAATTTGGGATTTGATGGACGTATCGCCTTTGTTTAGAGTGCCGAGTTGCGTGTTGTTTGCCGAAAAAGCAGAAAATAAAAGAGCCATGCCCCTAACTGGAATTGAAGGAATTTCTTTTACCGGAAATTTGCCTGCACACAACTGCAATCTGCAGGCGGCTACACCCAAACTTACCGAAGATTCGCATAAATGGTATTACATCAGGCAAGGCAAATCCTCGGCATTCTCTATGCGTAAGGACAAAGCACTGAAAGGAGTCAATCCATACAGAAAACTTTTCAAACAGGGGGCAACCATAGTTCCCCGTGCTTTTTATTTTGTTGAACTCAATCAGGAAACTCCACCTGATTTTGAAGAAAGGATCATAAACGTCAAAACATCTTTAGAACTTAACGGAGATGCTAAAGCTCCCTGGAAAGGACTTGACTTTGAAGCGAGGATAGAAAGCAATTTTATTTTTCGGACATTACTTGCAAAGAGCATTCTGCCTTTTGCATTGTACAAACCCAGTTTAGTTGTGCTCCCAATAACGATTGAGACAAGTAAGGAAAAAGGGAAAGAAATAAAACTTCACTCACCAGATGAACTTAGAGGTAAAGGATACGGGTTTGCTTCAAAGTGGTTTGCAGATAAAGAAAATATTTGGACGTACAATAGAACTGCAAAGAACAAAAATATTTCTTCTGAAAATTATTTGAACTGGCATAACAAATTAACCGACCAAAATTTAAATGCACAATATCTTGTACTTTACAACTCATCAGCAAAAGATGCTAACGCAGTTGTAGTTGATAGAAGATTCATTGATTTTGAAAAAGAATATTCGAAGTTAGAATTTATGGTTGAAAGTGTAACTTACGTTTTTTATACTTACGATGCAAGAGAAGCTCACTACTTAACAGCAATTCTTAATTCAACAACTCCAAACCTAATGATGAAAGATTTTCAGGCGAAAGGTTTGTTCGGAGCAAGACATGTTCACAAAAAAATTCTTGACATTTATTTTCCAAAGTTTGACGAGTACGATAAAGTTCACCGCGAGTTGTCATTACAAAGCACATTGGCACATATAAAAAGTAGAGATTTCTTAGAAACCCTTGACACAACAAAGAAAGTCGAGGGATTACAATTAGGGAAAATTCGACTGGAAATCAAAAGACATCTGAGCAAAGAGATGGAGGCGATTGACAAATTGGTGAAACAAATTATTGGTTAGCGGGTTTGAAAAGAAATTAGTTGAGTATGGAAACAAGAAAAGAGCATTGGGAACAGGTGTATGCCACCAAACAACCGCATGAAGTAAGCTGGACACAAAACCTGCCAAAAACCTCGCTCGACTTCATTCACAGTTTCAAACTGACAAGGGCCTCTAAGATTATTGACATAGGCGGAGGAGACAGCAAACTGGTAGATTACCTGCTCGACGAGGGCTACCAAAATATTACGGTGCTTGACATTTCTGAGAAAGCCATCGAAAAGGCCAAACAAAGACTTGGCAAAAGAGCAGCAAAGGTGAATTGGATTGTCAGCGACGTCACGGCATTTCGCCCAGCTACGACTTACGACTGCTGGCACGACAGGGCAACGTTTCACTTTCTGACAAAACATGACGAGATTACAACCTATCTGGAAATAGCCAGGAAAGCGGTGAAAAGATTCATGGCTATAGGAACATTTTCAGACCGGGGCCCCATCAAATGCAGCGGACTTGAGGTGCACCAATATACGGAGGAAGAACTTGAACAGCAGTTGGCCAATGGTTTTGAAAAACTGAAGTGCATTACCGAAGATCATACAACGCCCTTCGATACCACCCAGAACTTTTTGTTCTGTAGTTTCAAACGAAATTCTCTTTAAGCATTATCTCTTTAAACGGGCTTTTTTCCGAAGGATGTTGGTTTTCTCCCTTTTGTTTCATAGGATTGTTTTACTTTTACTCTGAAAATGAGCAAGCTCTTGAAACAAAATATTGCAAAGATGGCCCGCATCGGTGCCGACCCGAATGACGACGATGACGTCAAACTTCAGAAATCTCTCCTTGTGCTCTGCTCTTTTCCGTTCGCCTTTGCCGGGATATTATGGGGATTGATGTATATCCTTTTCGGGGAAAAACTGGCAGGCATGATTCCATTGTCATATTCTGTGGTTTCATTGATCAGCATTATATACTTTGGCCTGACGCGAAGGTTTCAGATTTTCAGGTTCAGCCAGTTATTATTAATTCTATTGCTTCCGTTTGCGTTGATGCTGGCTTTGGGTGGTTTTGTCGGCGGCAGTTCAGTTATCCTTTGGGCTCTTATTTCACCCCTCGGTGCCATGCTTTTCGACAAACCCGGTCATGCTCCGCGTTGGTTTATGGCCTTTGTTTTTCTGGTGGTTTTGTCTGGCATTTTGCAGCCATATCTCAACTGGACGAATCAACTTTCACCTGAACAGGTGACGCTGTTTTTTGTCATCAACCTGGCGGGTGTCGGAGCTTTGATCTTCTCTATGGTTTTCTATTTCGTGGGTAAGAAGAATGTATTTCAAGCCAGATCTGAAGCACTGCTGTTAAATATCCTCCCCAAGGAAATCGTGGCTATTCTAAAAGAGGATCACCGCACCATCGCCGACCATTTCGAAAATGCGAGCATCCTTTTTGCGGACATCGTCAATTTTACACCGCTTTCTGCCACCATGAGACCCTCGGATCTGGTGGAGTTACTCAATGAGGTGTTCTCAAAATTCGATTTGCTGACGGAAAAATACGGACTTGAAAAGATCAAAACTATTGGTGACTGTTACATGGTGGCATCAGGGGTTCCAAGGTCAAGACCAGACCATGCCCAGGTTTTGACCTCAATGGCCATTGAGATGCGGGACTTTGTGACGCAACATGATTTTCTCGGACACCGGCTCAATTTCAGGATTGGAATTAATTCAGGTCCGGTGATAGCGGGTATTATCGGACACAAGAAATTTAGCTATGACCTTTGGGGAGATTCAGTCAATACGGCAAGCAGGATGGAATCTCAGGGGAAACAAGGGGTCATCCAAATAAGCCAGGCCACCTATGAACTGATAAAAGATGATTTTGATTGTGAATACCAGGGCACGGTGAATGTGAAAGGCAAAGGAGAGATGAATGTTTGGTTTGTCAAGGGCCAATAACCTTGTTGAAAAAAGTCTTGGAATGAAAAAACAATTAAATATAACAGGGCAGCTGGACGGGATACTTTGCAAGGTTTCAGAGCCGTTATTATCATTAAACCGCAACCATGAGACCACTGAAAGCTTTTTTATCCATCATCCTTTTAACTTGTCTGTTTTCCTGCGACCCATTGGTAACCTTCAAAGGGCCGCAACCACCTGACACCAAAAATTTAACCAAATTCCCAAGGCGTTTGCAAGGTGATTATTTGAGTCTTGCAGGTAACTCGGTTCTGAGCATAAAAGAGTCAATCATTCAGAGAACTTATGACTATGATCTGAAAATGCACGTGAATGAACTCGATAGTAACCAAACAATTTCAGGGGATACGCTCATTATAGATTTGGAAAATGGCGATCGGAAACCAATTATAAGAGAAGGCGATAGTTTAATCGAACATGTGCATTTTGTTGATACAATCTATGACATTATATTTCTTCATACTCTAAGGAAATTTAGAGGTCATTATTTTCTAAATATACAGGTGGGGAATGAGAGTTGGGAAGTCAAAAAAGTGCAGTTGACAAAAGGGAAACTGACCATCAGCAGTATTACCACTCAGGAGGAAGTCCAAAAACTAAAGGAGATTACCGAAGATGAATCAGATACAGTAGTCCCTTATACTTTCGCCCCTACTAAAAAGCAATTCAGGAAATTTGTGAAGAGCGAAGGGTTCAGTGATTCGGAGGTTTTTGTAAGAATGAAGAGATAATATTTTGATACGGGCTTTTTTTGAAAGGCCTTTGGAATAATGAGGGAATCTCAGCTATTTTTGGTCCTTAAAATAGCCAGACCATGATAAAATTTGGATACACCATACTCTTTGTTCAGGACGTTGAAATGAGCATCAGTTTTTATGAGAGGGCCTTTGGTTTTCAGCGGAAATTCATAGCCCCGGACCAGTCTTATGCCGAACTTGATACCGGGGAGACGACACTTTCTTTTGCGTCAACCGATCAGGCCAAATCCAATCTGAAAGATGGTTTCACTGAGAGCAACCTCAGCAACAAACCTTTCGGAATTGAAATTGCTTTTACCGCTGAAAATGTGGCCGAAACCGTTGAATCAGCACTGAAGGCCGGAGCTATTTTGATTGAACGGCCCCAAACAAAACCATGGGATCAGGTGGTCGCTTATATACGCGACCCCAATGGCTTTTTGGTTGAAATCTGCACTCCGATGGGCTGATTCTTTTTTTACAAAAAAAACTGTGTTTTGATTCCTGTCTTATTTTTCACATTTCCAGGATGACAGGACCATCTATCTTAAAACTGAAACTCCAATGGCAATTTGAACCTGACAGATACCTTTCGAAACCTTTGTTCGGCCGGAATCCAAAGCCTTTGTTCATTCATTTTTTCAATTAGACGTAAGGCTGCATTTTGCAATAGCTCATATTTCATATCAGGATTTAGAATCACAATGTCCCTAAGTGTTCCATCCTTATAAACAACAAATTGAACCATTACCCTTCTTTCGAGTTCCAACTCAATTGCCATCGGCGGATATTTCAGGTTGTCCTTAACAAATTTATTGAGAGCCTCGGGCCCCCCTTTGAAGCCGGCTTCTTTTGATAAAACTTCAATCGGGTCCAATATTTCACCGGTATCTTCAATCGAATCATTTTTTTCCAAAGAAATTACTAAACCGTTTCTTTGGTTTGTTTCATCCGGAACTATTTCCGGGTCCCCAACCGGTATTTCTATTTCATCAGGCATCTTTTCAATGATTGCAATTGTCTCTTTTTTTACAATGGGCATTTTTATCTGTTTTTTGGAGGTTACAGGTTCAATTATAATTACCTGTTCAACAAAATTTATTTCCAAAGAATCAACTTCCTGTATTCCCTTTTTTTCATAAACTGTGTAACAAAATGCACCATGAACAAATAGTAGTGCCATGACTAATCCGATGAGAAAAAAAGTACCGCTTAAATGCCCATAGTCTGATTTTAGATTTTTTGTTGCTTTCATAACCCGGATGTTTTAAATAAATACCTCAGAAAGGATAAAATATTACCCGTCAATACCAGGTTATTTGCCAACGGTACATTCGGATTTACCAAATGTATTCTTCCATACCGGAAATAAAATGTAAAAAAAAGACCCGGCAAAGCGGGTCGTTTTTATCTTTTTCGCAATTGATTCCTTCCTGGCATCTATAGTTGAAATTCTATAGGTAACCTAAATCTAACGGGAACCTTTTTATCTCTTTGTTCTGCAGGTATCCATAGTCTCTGTTCACCCATTTTCTCAATTACCCTAATGGCTTCCTTTTCAAGTATTTCATATCCCTTTTTAGGCCCCAAAATCTCAATATTCCTTATGGAACCATCTTTCCAAACAACAAACTGAACTGTAATTTTTCCTTCCAGTTCATTAGCTATGGCCATTTCAGGGTAATGCAGGTTTTCCCGGATAAACCGCATCCTTGCTTCATCACCACCCTTAAATTCTGCCATCTTCGAAACATCAAAATATTCCAATACTTCATTGGTCTCTTCTGGTTCGTCATTTTTTTCAACCGGGGCAGGTGGTTCTACCTTTTTTTCCTGATCATCCTCCGAGTCTTCTATCTCAGGTTGATCATCAGGAATCTCTACATTGTCTTCAACTATCTCTAATGTTGGAGGAGGAGGTGGCGGTGGTGGTGGTTTTTTTTGTTCCGTGTTTTCCATTACTTCTACCTTCTCTTCATAAACCGTATTCATCTGCTTGCTTTCCTTCCTTTCGTATTTGGTGTAACTAAAAGCTGCAAGTGTAACAAGAAGAGAAAAGATCATTCCTATCAAGAAAAAATTAGCTTTCAGATGGTAAATCTCAGCACCGATATTCTTTTTTGATTCCATAGTTCATTAATCAGATTTCAAATTTAAGTAAAAAAACGCTTGTGAATACTTCGATGTTATCAAAGGTAAATTTGTCTTTACCATTTGGAAGCTTTCAGGCACTCACCAAAATTCCATTTGAAGTAAAGTACCCCCAAAAGGCATCCGATAGTATTGGCAAGCAGATCGGTGAGTTCGGCGGAACGGTTGTAAAAAACAAGTGCCTGCAACACTTCAACAGCAAAACCAAAAACTATAGTCACTGCAAAAGCTATGCGAAGCGATTTTTTTCGAAACGATGAAAACCGATACTGTTTAACCAGTCCGACTGTTATCAATACCACCAATACTGCATAAAAAAATGCATGTGTCAGTTTATCAAAACTGACTTTATCCCAAAATACTAGATGAGGCAAATCGTCACCCGGCAAGCCACTCAACAAAACAATTAATAATGCCCAAAGAAGGGACGCAGCATGATACTTCAGGGTTATGGATTTATTCAATGAATTAATGACCGGTTAATTTCTGATATGCCCCGGCAGCTAACAACTCATCCAATTCTGAAAGGTTTTGTAATTTGATTTTAATCATCCAACCTTTGACGTATGGATCTTCATTCACATATTGCGGATTGTTTTGAATCTCGGGGTTCACATCTGTGATCTCGCCACTGACGGGCATATACAAGTCACTGACTGTTTTTACTGCTTCTACCGTACCGAAGGTATCACCGGCACCAAGCGTTTCGCCCTTGGTTTCAATCTCTACAAAAACAATATCACCCAATTCACTTTGGGCAAAATCGGTCACTCCCACTGTGGCAACATTGCCCTCTACTTTCACCCACTCGTGTTCTTTAGTGTACTTTAGGTTTTCTGGAAAATTCATGTTATTCGTTTTTTAATTATGTCGTATAGTTATTTGCCACCCAATTCGAAGACCTCCTCCTTTTCCTTTTTCTGTTTACTCTTTTTTTCCCAAATAAGGTGCAACAAATTTGAAAGTTTTTCTTTCATTTCCTGCCTTTTTAAAATGAAATCAATAAACCCATGCTCCAGTAAAAACTCAGATCGCTGAAATCCCTTTGGCAAATCGCGACCTATTGTTTCTTTGATTACCCTTGGACCTGCAAAGCCAATAAGGGCATCGGGTTCCGCAACATTAAAATCTCCAAGCATGGCAAATGATGCAGTTACACCGCCGGTTGTGGGGTTGGTGATATAGGAAATATATGGAATTCCGGCTCTATCTAACAAAGCCAGTTTAGCTGACGTCTTGGCCATTTGCATCAATGAAAAAGCAGCCTCCATCATACGGGCCCCACCCGATTTACTAATAATTATCAGTGGTTGACTTTCTTTATGTGCGTAATCAATCGCTCTGGCTATCTTCTCCCCTACTACAGACCCCATTGATCCTCCAATGAACTTAAAATCCATGCAGGCAATAACAATTCTGATTCCATTCAATTTTCCATAGCCTGTTCGCACGGCATCTGCCAGTCCGGTTTTTTCAACTGCATCCCTGATTCTTTGGGGATAGGGAATACTGTCATTAAATTTCAACGGATCTGCCGAAATCATGTCGGCATCTAATTCATGGTATTTCCCATCATCAAAAAGTATTTCGAAATATTCTTTGGAGCCAATTCTTTCGTGATAATCACAGGCAGGACAAACCCATAAATTCAATTCAAAATCCTTTGTGGTTGAAGGTTTCTTACACTCAGGGCATTTATACCACAGACCATCAGGCGTTGCCTTCTTGTCCTTTGTTTTGGTAATAATTCCTTCTTTAACTCTTTTGAACCAACTCATTCGATTTTGTTCATTTTCAAAATTATGCAATAGTAACTTCGCTACTCAAATAAACATCCTGAATGGCATTCAGAATTTCTACCCCCTGATACATAGGTTTTTGAAAAGCCTTTCTACCAGAAATTAAACCACATCCTCCAGCCCGTTTATTTATTACAGCTGTTTTAACTGCCTGTGCCAGATCGTTTTCTCCCGAGGCCCCGCCTGAATTGATAAGACCCACCCGACCCATATAACAATTGACCACTTGATAGCGGCATAGGTCAATCGGATGATCAGTTGTCAATTCATCGTAAACCTTTTTATGCGTTTTTCCAAAATGAAGGGCATTGTAGCCACCATTAGTCTCGGGCAGCTTTTGTTTGATAATATCTGCCTGAATGGTTACCCCCAAATGATTCGCCTGACCTGTTAGATCGGCAGCCGTGTGATAATCAATACCGTCTTTTTTAAATGCACCGTTGCGAAGATAACACCAAAGGACTGTTGCCATTCCAAGTTCGTGTGCCCGTTCAAATGCCTCTGCCACTTCCACAATTTGTCTGGCCGATTCATCCGATCCAAAATAGACGGTGGCCCCCACTGCAACGGCACCTAAGTTCCATGCTTCTTCAACAGTGCCGAACATAATCTGGTCATACTTATCAGGGTAGGTTAAAAATTCGTTGTGGTTAATTTTTACTATAAATGGAATTTTATAAGCATATTTTCTGGCGACATTTGCTAAAACACCAAAGGTTGAAGCCACAGCGTTGCAACCGCCCTCTAATGCCAGCTTAATAATATTCTCAGGATCAAAAAAAACAGGATTCGGAGCAAAAGATGCCCCGGCTGAATGCTCAATCCCCTGATCTACAGGCAAAATAGACACGTATCCCGTACCCTTCAAGCGGCCGGTATTCATTATCTGCTCCAAGCTTCTAAGCACCTGTGGATTTCGGTTTGAGAGGGTCCAAACATTGTCCAGATGTTGTGCAGAAGGAAGATGAAGGGTATCTTTGGGAACGCCTTTTGAAACATGATTTAGCAAATAATCCGCTTCATTTCCTAAAATTTGTGAAATCTTATCAATGCTCATTGGTTTTAATGTGATTTGATACAGAGGGCAAAAGTAGTAATTTTTCGCTACCTTAAAATGATAAATGGCAATTCCGATATGGATATAAGAATACACAAAATAACTGATGATGCTCAACTAAGGCAGGCTTTTGAAATCAGGCATACCGTTTTTGTCGTTGAACAGCATGTGGACCCTGAATTAGAATATGATGAATTTGAAGAAATAGCAGTACATTTTTTGGTAAGTGTAGATGGAAAAGCAATAGGAACGGCCCGATGGAGAAAAACTGACCATGGAATAAAACTGGAAAGATTTGCCGTTTTATCGGCATTTCGCAACAGGGGCATAGGATCCGGATTGGTTGAAGCAGTTCTGAAATCATTACCAAAAGGTCCATACATATACCTTCATGCCCAATTATCTGCCATCAGTTTATATCAAAAATTTGGCTTCCAAAAAGTCGGACACCCATTTGAGGAAGCCGGTATTCAACATTATAAAATGGAATTGAAAGGTTAATAAGGGTTAGTTCCATTGTTCCCGATCAAGGCTTCTGTATTGAATAGCCTCAGCCAGATGCTCAATTTTGACTTCTTCGCTTGCTCCTAAATCTGCTATTGTGCGTGCCACCTTCAAAATACGATCATAGGCACGGGCAGATAAGTTCAATTTATTCATGGCATTTTTCAAGAGCAACTGACCCGCAGGCGAAATATCACAATACTGCTTTATCATAGGATTTGTCATTTGAGAATTAGCAAACATGCCGGGGATTTCCTCGTAACGGTTCTCTTGTACCTTTCTGGCCTCTATAACGCGTTCCCTCACCTTTTCACTTCTCTCCGTCTCCCGAACAGAAGAAAGCTCCTCAAAAGCAACGGGTGTTACCTCAATGTGAATGTCTATGCGATCGAGCAAGGGCCCTGAAATTTTACTGAGGTACTTTTGAACAGTACCAGGCACACAAACACATTCCTTCTCGGGATGGTTGAAGTAACCACACGGGCATGGATTCATGCTGGCCACCAACATAAAACTGGCCGGATAATCTACCGTAAACTTCGCTCTTGAAATGGTTACCCTGCGTTCCTCTAAAGGCTGCCGCAAAACTTCCAGAACGGTTCTCTTGAACTCAGGCAGTTCATCCAGAAACAAAACACCATTATGGGCTAAAGATATTTCTCCCGGTTGCGGATTATTTCCTCCACCAACCAATGCCACATCACTAATGGTGTGATGCGGTGATCTGAAAGGCCGATGAGCTACCAATGATGCATTCTCGCTCAACTTCCCTGCAACAGAATGTATTTTGGTTGTTTCCAATGCTTCGTGAAGATTCAACGGAGGCAAAATGGTAGGAAGTCTTTTGGCAAGCATGGTTTTCCCTGCACCCGGTGGGCCTATTAAAATAATATTATGGCCACCTGCTGCTGCAATTTCCATAGCTCGTTTTATATTTTCCTGACCCTTGACATCTGAAAAATCTATATCCCATGATTCCTGATTATTTTCAAATTCTGAACGGGGGTCAACAATAACCCTTGGAATGGCATCCCCTCCATTAAAGAAAAACACCAACTCGTTGATATGAGTAATCCCATAAACCTCCATATCCTTCACCATAGCTGCCTCTCTCGCATTTTGCATCGGCAGTACCATTCCTTTGAATCCATCCCTCAAAGCCTGTATAGCGATCGGCAGTGCTCCTTTTATTGGTTGAAGACTTCCATCCAGTGAGAGTTCTCCCATTATCAAGAACTTATCCAATTGCTCGTCTGAAATCTGGCTCGATGCAGCCAAAATACCAGCAGCAATCGTTAGGTCATATGCCGAACCCTCTTTCTTAATATCTGCCGGAGCCATGTTGACTATAATGCCCATACGCGGCATTTTGAGATCATTGTTTTTAAAAGCCGTTTCTATGCGAAGCTGACTCTCCTTAACGGCATTGTCAGGAAGACCGACAAGCAAATACTTAGAACCTTGTCCTACATTGACTTCAACGGTAATTTTTGTTGCCTTAATGCCATAAACCGTACTACCGAAAACTTTAACGAGCATGGGGTCCTTTTATTCAGCACAAATATGTGCGACTAATTCTAAAATACTACCATTAAGTACTATGATTGATTCATTTGATTTTTCCAAAAGCTAAAATTACTTCGATTCAATGGCAGCCACAAGCTCCATATCGAAAGGCTTAACTTTTGAAGAATAATAACCTATAAGCTCTCCTTTTTCGGAAATTAGGAACTTGTTGAAATTCCATTTCACCTCAAAATCACCAACGCCATTCAATATCTTTTGAGTAAGCCATGAATATACAGGATGTTGGTTCTCTCCTTTCACATCTACCTTGGTAGTTAGGGGGAATGTGACAGCATAGTTCTTCCTGCAAAAACTGTCAATCTGAACATTTGTACCCGGTTCCTGCCCGCCAAATTGATTACATGGGAAACCAATGACTACCAAGCTGTCTCTGTAGCGAATTGAGAGTTTCTGCAAATCTTCGTACTGATAAGTATAACCGCATTCCGAAGCCACATTTACTATCAGGATTTTCTTACCTTTATAATCCAACATATTAATGATTTGCGTGGTATTCAATGCCACTACCTTTAAGTCATAAAATGATTGCTTTGGTTCCAATTTAATCATTTTCAACCCTTCCTTTTCAGATCCACTCGATGCACCCATAAATGTTAATCCTGTTAAAATCAATAAATTGATTAATAGAACCACAATTACAATTCCCTTTATCATTAGACTTCCATTAAAAAATAAAAAAGGGGCTCTTTCAAGCCCCTTTTTTAAAAAGGTTATCAGAACTATTTGCTCAAAATCTTGAACTCAACTCTTCTGTTCTCATCCAAAGGACCCGGGGCTTCCCCGTAACCCATAATGGCCAACTGGCTAGCCGGTACACCTTGTTTTTTCAGATAATCTACTACAGCATTTGATCTCTTTGTAGAAAGCCATTTGTTATAGGAGTCGGTACCTCTTTCATCCGCATGACCGGCAACTTCAATTTTCAAACTTGGGTTTTCTTTCAGAACAGTTACCAATGTATTTAATTCATCTAAATTAACTCCCTGAATATCCCATTTGTTCGTTTCAAAATATACGTTGGCAAATGAGTAAACATCGCCCACTTTAGTAGTACCTGTGCCTTTACCAAGTTTGCCACCTTCCTGAATTGATTTCATGAAATCTTCAAACTTCTGCATTCTTCCCTTCATTTGTTCTATTTCGTCATTCGATCCATCAATGTCTTCGGTGTTTTTCTCTATGTCTTCGGTGTTCTTGTCTATGTCATCGCGGTTCTTCTTGGTTTCCTTGCCCAAAGAGTCAATGTCATCGGTATTCTTCTTCACCTTGTCATCTATCTCCTTGAACTTCTTTTTAATTTCAGGATCATCAGAAGATTTTCCACCGAATTGATATCCCAAGAGTACTTCATGAGCACCGTTCATATAGGTCTTGTAAGTGTTCACTACAAGGTCATACGAATATCCCAACACAAACTGATCTGCCAGCCTCATCCCAACTGAAAAAGTAGCAGCATAAGCACTGCGGTACATAGCCCCCAGCCAAAGCTTCTTTTTCCAATTGATGACCGCATTCACATCATATTGAAGTGGTGTACCCGGAGTTGCCCGAACCAAAACTGTTGGTTCGAGAAACCAAACACCGTCTTTCTTTATATCCCATGAATAATTGGTGTTAATGATGAAGTGTCTGATTAAACCATAAGACACATTCTTGTCCAATTGTTGCAAAGACTGGAATGACAGATCATTGGCTATCACCTGTGGTACTGAGAAACCAACATTTAACTCCTTCCATTTGTAATTCACCCCAATATTGGCATCAAAGCCGGTCTTTTGCTGGTAGGCATTCATGATCACCGGATCGCTCATATCCTGAGCTTTCAATTTATTGAAATCAATCCGGTTGTTCAGGAAGCCAAGTCCCATACCAAAAGCCAGACTTTGATCTGCATTAAAATTAATAGAATACCGGTAAGCCACCTGACCGCTGGTAATGTTGAATGAACCTGCCTGATCATTAAACAGCCCAACCCCGATACCAATGTTCTTCTTCCTCATAGGACCATCCATTGTAAAGGCCTGCGTTTTAGGTGCATCAGGGATTCCACCCCACTGATTTCTTATAATCAGATATGCCTGACCATAATTTTCCACACCGGCTAATGCCGGATTGTACAGAAACTTATTGTAGAAGTAGTAACTTGTCAAAGGCACTTGTTGGGCCATGGCTGTTGGGCCAACTCCTACTACAATTGCTATTAATGATGCTATTCTTTTCATGTTATTGCTCATTTTTAGTCCTTTTTAATAATTCTGATTACTTGTTGTTTCTGATTAAGTTAATGGCCCCTTTGTATATAATGTCCTTATTGTCTGGGTTAGTGATTACATAGTAGTACGCACCGTCCGGTAAATCTTTATCGTTGTACGTTCCATCCCAAGTATTCAAATAAGGTTTAGCCTTAAATACCTCCATACCGTATCTGTTGAAGATAGACACTTCAGCGTTTGGATATGCCCAAATGTTCTCGATAATCCAGGTGTCATTCTTTCCATCACCATTTGGTGTCACCACATTGTAAACGATCAACTTGAAGTTGTCAAGTACAACGATCGTTACAGTATCCCTGTTAACACAACCATTGATGTCAGTTACCGTTACATTGTATTCAGTTGTATTCATCATTACTTGTGCAATTGGGTCAGCAATACCAGCATTGTCGAGGTACGTTATTGGGTTCCAAGAGTACGATACTCCACCAGTTGCATGCAATTGGATGGATTCACCTTTACTAATGGTATCACGTGATGCGTTAACTTTATCAGCAGGCCATGCATTAACTGTAGGCAATGGCCATACGTTGATGAAGATAGAATCCTCGTTAGCACATCCGATTGGAGGTACAGTAATTTTCAATTTATACCATCCGGTTACTTTTGCAACGATTGTTGGATTTGTAGATGAACCACCTTTCCATGACCACTCGTAAGTTCTAACATTCCCGTTAGCTGATGAAAGCGTAACACTATCTCCCAAACAGAAACTGGTACGTCCATTTGCAGTCAGCTGTACATTTGGCAATGCCAATACATCAGCTGTTACTGTAGTCGTCGCCTCACAACCATTGTTGGTTATAACTCTTAGGCTAACGCTAAAGCTTCCTGAATAAGCATATCTGTGTGATGGGTTTCTCAATCCACTGAATGTTGTGTCGCCAAAATTCCAGTAGAATTGATCCACAGATCCAGTCGCAACAGATGAAGTGTTCACAAAGAAGCTTTCATCACCAATGCAAGCAGGATTAACAGTGAATGACGCCACTGGGTTTGGATGCACTGTTACATCACGAATTATGGTATCCTTACAGCCAAAGTTGCTGGTAGCGATCAAGGTAACATTGAATGTTCCAAAGCCACTGAATGTGAAGCTTGGATCTTTCGCTATCGAAGTACCCTGACCAGCAAAGTTCCAATCGTAAGTCATTGTTCCGGCACCAATTGCAGACGCATTAACAAATTTCATGGCAGCACTCTGACAAACAGGTTGAGCAACAAAATTCGCTTCTGGTAAGGTATAAATGGTTATTGACTTGGTAACACTTGACTGACAACCGTTATTGGTAGTCACTGTCAATGTCACTAAGTAAGTACCAGCACCAACATATCTGTGGGGTGGAGGATTTGAACCTGTAAATGTTGTACCGTCTCCGAAGTTCCATTCCCTTACATTAATGCTTCCTGTTGATACTGTTGATGCATCCGTAAACGAAGCACCTTCATTCTGACAAACATTCGCTGTCGTGAAATTCGCTACAGGATTCGCAAACACCGTAACAGTTTTAGTTATCTCTGCCGTACAGCCATTATCAGATATCGCAGTCAGTTTAACGCTGTAAGTGCCGGGAGTTGAATAACTGTGCGTTGGGCTTACATCCAATGAAGTACTACCATCTCCAAACTCCCACTTGTAAGAGGTGATCGTACCCTCTGCAATGGTAGAGGTGTTATTGAATACTACAATAGTATCGGCACATGCGTTATTCGCTGTGAAGTTAGGAACCGGATTAGGTGTAACCTTACCTTCTGCCTGACTTACAACACCGCTATTTGTACATCCGTACGTCGTATTAACCACGCTCACCAATTTCACAACAATTGCATTTGGATAGGGTAATCCGGCAGTTGTAATAGACTTGGTTCCAGGGCCTGTACCTGTTGTTGACTGATTCGCTCCGCCATTTACAGTATAGTTCACCGTCCAGTTGTCAGTAGCTCCAACATTCGATACCGTAATATTGAATGTCGCCCCAACATTAGGACATACTCTTGGTGAACCAAACACAATAGCTTGTGGTAGTGGAATCACGGTTATTGTTACAGTACTCGAATAAGCTCCGGTACATGGGCCACTCTTCACAAATACGCGATACGTGGTAGTTTGTGTCAGGTTAACATAGGTGTAGGTCTGCGTTTTAACACCGCTTACTGTCCATGTTGAACCACCATCCGTTGAGTATTCCCAATTCTGAATGGCACCTACATTACCAGTAAGTGTCAAAACTCCCTGATTAGCACCATAACATGCATTTGCTGAACTACTAACTATTCCACCAACTGATGCAGGGCTAACTTTAATAACCGCTGAATCACTAAGTGTTTTAGAACATGACGGAGCGTTGGTTACTACTATACTTGTTAGTTTAATGGTTGAACTTGGAACTGAAGCCGCAACCGAGGTCGTCACGGTAAATACTCCAGGACCTGTGCCGGTCTTAGCGGCAGCAGCTACACCATTGATCTCAAAGTTCAACGTCCAAATATCAGCAGTTCTCACGTTACTTACATCTACTTTGAAGGTAATTGTTGTACCCACACACAATGAATCAGGATATGATACTATTGTAGCCATCGGGTTTTCAAGAACCGTTATAGTTGCAGTTGCCGTCAATGTATTGCTACATTTCAAACCGGATGTAACTGAAATACTAACTAATTCAACATCCGTTGTGGTTGTCAAAGGTCCCAAAGGCAATGTGCCAGAAGTTCCGGTTCCATTCAACGTTTTGATCGTTCCATTTTCTTTATATGTCAGCGTCCATGTATCTGAACTTGTAACATTTCCTATGGTCAGACTCAATGTTGTTGATGATCCTGAACAAATCGTTTGAGAAGGATTAGAGATTGTCATAGTAGGCAATTCCTGAATATCAACAATAAACACAGTTGAGAAGGCCGCTGCACAAGCACCATTCTTCACGACTGCTCTGAACCATGTCTTAACAGTCAGGTTAGTGAAGTTTAATGTGGCCGAAGTATTGGCAATGTCATAGAAGTTTATTCCATCTACTGATGACTGCCATTTCTCCACTGATCCCGTGTAACCCGAAATTGTCAATGTTCCCCCTGTGTTTTTACAAACTATAGATGGACCACTCAAGGTACCTCCTGCAGATGTAGCATCCACGTTAATTGTTATAGACTCAGTCAATGGGCTTGTACAATTTGGACTTGAACCCGTGTTGGTGATTGAAACCAATGTCACAGTATTAGATCCAACTGTGCCAAGAACGCCAATGTTGAAAGAGAAGGTTCCAGATCCAACACCGGTAGTTGTCTGATTTGAACCGGAATTCACCTTATAAACCAACAACCAGCTTTCGGTAGATTTAACTTTACCAATCAGTACTGAAATAGACGGGTTATCACCAAGACAGACATTTTTTGGATAGTTTGTAATAGTAGCAGTCGGGTTATCAACTGTTGTGATGGTTGCTGTTGCATTGTTTACCAAAGAATTATTTGTACACAATGGAGCACCACTCGTTATCTCAATAGACTGAAGCGTGAAATCCGTTGTTTGGGTTATTGTACCCGTTGTCAAGGTAAATGTTCCCGAACCTGTTCCGGTTATAGTTTTAGTCGTTGAACCCTCGAGATAGGTAATCTCCCATGTTTGAGTAGAAGACACATTGCTCACCGTGTATGATAAAGTAGTACTGCTTCCTTCGCAGATGGTTTTAGAACCAGTAATAGTAGCAACTGGCAGTTCATTAACCACAACCGTCACGGTAGAAGAATACTGCTGTGCACAAACACCACTCATCACCAATACCCTGTATATTGTGGTTTTTGTGATATTGCTATATGAGTAAGTCGTACTTGTTGAATTGATATTCGTCCAGGTAGCACCTCCATTTTCAGAGTATTCCCATCTTACCACTGTTCCCACTGCATCAGCACCAAGAACCAATGTTCCGCTGTTAGCACCTTTACAAACAGTATCAACACCCGTTAATGTTCCACCCACTGTTTTTGGGTCCACAATAACAGAGACCGCATCACTTAACACTCTGCTACATCCTGTAGTTGTGTTAACAATACTTGTCAATTTCACACTTGAAGGATTAGCTGTTAGAGTATCAGTTACTATGTCAAAGCTTCCTGCACTTATTCCGGTTGCCGAATCGGCTGTACCACCATTGATGCTCCAGTAAAGTTTCCAGGTTTCTCCGGTTTTCACATTGCTAACGGAAACCTTGATTGTTGCTTTATCGCCTGTACAAACCCTGCTTGGAGCTGATACTATTGATGCTGTTGGCAATTGGTTAACCGTAACTGTTGCAGTAGCATTGTTAGTCAAATTGTTGTTCTCACACTGAGGTGTTCCACTGGTCATCCAGATTTTCGTCAAAGTAACATCCGTTGTTGTGGTCAACACACTTGTTACAATGGTTCCTGTCGTCAATGGTCCGCTTACCGCCAAGGTTTTAGTCGTAGAACCCTCGAGGTAAGATACCATCCAACTTTCACCGTAAACATTGCTTGCTGTTACTGTCAATGAAGCCGTTTCCCCTGCACATATTGTGGTTGATCCACTAATGGTTGCCACTGGAATCTCACGTATCGTAACCTTTGCAGGAACGCTTTGTGTTGCCTCTGAACAAGCACCATTCTTCAATACAGCTCTGAACAATGTGGTTACACTCAAATTCGTGTAGCTATATGTCTTGGATGTATTGTTTATAGTAGTCCAGGTAGCTCCATTGTTTTCAGAATATTCCCATCTGATCACGCTTCCAACCCCACCTGTTTGTGTAATTACACCAGTATTGGCGGCCTTACAAACAGTAGTATCGTTTCCAATAGTACCCGGGTTGGTCGTTTGGTCAACAACGATTGTCATTTGGGCAGTCAAAGCTGTGTCACATGTCGTAACATTATTCTTAATGCCTGTCAATTTAACAATGTAGTTCCCAAACGGAGTTAGTGTGGGAGTAGTGATTGTGTAAGTACCGGGACCGGTTGCTGAATAAGTCAAACCACTGGTTGCACCAACACTGTATGTCAATGTCCAATTCTCACTGCTTCTTACATTTGATACTGTAACATCAAATGTTGACTTGGTGCTTTCACAAACCGGTGAGGCTACACTATTCAATGAAGCACGTGGTCTTTCATTAACAACCACCGTAGCTTTTGCGTTATTCGTCAATGCATTGTTGACACATAGCGGCGTTCCGCTGGTGATTTCTATCCTGGTAAGTGTTACATCAGTGCTTGTCATGTAGTTTCCAACTTTCAAGCTAAATGCTCCTGAGCCAATACCTGTTAATGTTCTCGTAGTTACACCCTCAAGATAGGTGATCATCCACGTCTGACCTGCCTGTACATTAGAAACATTAATTGTCAGTGTTGTAGAATCACCGCTACAAATTGTAGAGGAACCTGATATGGTTGCAACTGGCAACTCTCTCACTATTATTTCAATAACATTGGAGATGGCCGTATCACAATTACCGCTTCTGTATATAGCCCTGTAATATGTGGTCTCATTTAAGTTAACCACATCCAATTTGGTAGTTGTATTAACAATAGTCGTCCAACTGGTTGCAGTGATTGGTCTGTATTCCCAACGGATGATGTTACCCTCCTTAATTGTTCCGGAAACTTCCTTCACAACTGAGTTTCCACCTTTGCAGATAGTGTCCGCAGCTTCGATCTTACCAGCAACGGTGTTCTTAAAGATATAGATTTCCCAATCATCAGTATTGGTAGATCTACAACCGTGCGGTGTTCCAAGATTTACAATTTCAGTAATTGAAATAATAGCCGATGTTGCAGTATTAGGATCATTGTCTGTGTGGCTGAATGTTCCAGGGCCTGTTCCAAACATTGTATCCTGATCTCCTTCCAATTCATAGATTAATCTCCATGGGTTCGTTGATTTAACATTTGATATGTTTACAACAAATGTAATGGATGAACCCTGACATATTGAATCCGGCCCACTTACAATAGTAGCAAATGGAAGATCAATAACTGTAATAGTTGCAGCTCCAACATTTGTCAAATTGCTTGCACAGATGATACCATCAGTAGTCGTAATGGACTGCAGTGTAATATTAGAAGTAGTAGTTAAAGCCCCGGTTGTTAGGTCTTTTGCTCCCGGTCCGGCTGTATAACCATTTGAAGAACTATTGTAAGTCTTCTGAACAGATCCTTCCAAATAAGTTATTGAGAAGTTCTGACCAGATTCAACATTAAATACAGTAACCGTCAATGTAGCTTTCTCACCAGCACAGATGGTATCTGTTGCCGGTTGAACTGCAATGATTGCAGTTGGCAATGGACGTGGCGAAGCTCTTACAATATTTGAAGCAGAATCAAGACACAATCCATTTCTGTATATCGCTCTGAAATCTGTGGTGTCATTCAAATTAAAGAAGTAAATCGTATTGCTATTATTGTTAATATCTGTCCAATTCGTAGCTCCTTTAATGCGTGACTGCCATTTTATTATAGAACCTGTACCGGCTGCAGTTTGGAATATCAAACCACTTCCACCTTTACATACGATAGTATCATTTCCAATAGTTCCCGGAATTGTCGTGGCATCTACCATGATCGTTTTGCTGTCAGTCAAAGTTGTGATACACTTGTCCTGTGTAGAATTATTGGTGATGTCAACCAACGCCAGTACATC
>JAGVMN010000050.1 GCA_020053795.1 Bacteroidia bacterium
AGTTCGATGCACAGATTCGTTGCATATTTTCGCTTCAGAAGTAACAATTTGCAAAAGGAATCGTATTTCACCTCAAAAACCTGATGTTTCCGAACCGAATAAAAACCGCATTCTCTCTTCTATCGGTTGTCCTGTTCACACTTGCCGTTTCTCCTAATGCTATGGGACAGACCTTTTACTTTGTCAATGGTTTCGTTTTTGATGATCACAACAAACCACTGCCTTATGTCAACATCCGTGTCAGGGGTGAGAACTATGGTACCACGACAGACAACCAAGGCAGATATACCCTAAAACTGGAAGGCGGTTACTATTCATTGATCTATTCGTTTATCGGTTTCGAGACTCAGGTATTGCCATTGACCTTGACCAAAGATGAGGTGAAAAACGTTTGGATGAAACCTCAGTCCGAAGCATTGGGGCAAGTGGTGATCACGCATAAAAAACGCGATCTGGCCTATGAGGTCATGAAAAATGTGATCGAATACAAACAGCGAAACAACCGGCAACTGGTTGGAAGTATTTGCGAAATATATCTCAGAGCAAGCGAGCTGACCGAAGAGGGTTTCAAAAAAAAAGAAAAAGAAAGAAAATGGTTAAGGGTCGGAAACAAAAAGGATACGGCAACGGCTGCTGACAGTATTTACCAGACCCCTCAAATGGCTATGATAGAAAGCCAGTTGACCAGATATTTTGAGTACCCGGCCAAGTACAAGGAAATAAGGCAGGGTTATAGCAAAAGAGGGCAAACGGAAGGATTGTTCTTTACATCAACTACTGATGCTGATCTCAATTTCTACGATAATCTGTTGTTTTCAAAGGCCATCAGCGACAATGCCCTGGTTTCCCCCCTAAGCACCGGAGCATTTCTGGCTTATAAGTTCAGTATGCTGGGTTCTTATTACGATGAAGGCCGAAAAATATATCACATAAAAGTGGCACCAAGGAAGTTGGGGAATGCCCTTTTTGAAGGCGAAATCTGGATTTACGACAGCCTTTGGGCTTTGAAAGCTGTGGACCTGACACTGGACAAATCGCACATGAAGGAATACGATTATTTCAAAGTCCGGCAGGAATTTTCCACCGTTCACGACAGCATCTGGGTATTACTCCGGCAAGAATTTGTTTATAAAACGAAGGTCGGCAAAAACACTATTTCCGGAAAGACATTGGTGCGTTACAGCAATTATCAGATCAACCCCGTTTTTGAAAAGAAGTTTTTCAATGCAGAATTAAGCATTACCACCAAAGATGCCATGGAAAAAGACAGTGCCTTTTGGAATAAAATCAGGCCCGAACCGCTGACAAAACATGAACAGGAATATGCAGCCAGAGTGGATAGCATAAAACAGGCCCATAGCAAAAAGGAGTACATGGACTCCATTGATAAGGCTTTCAACCGCATCACAGCTTTGAAACTACTTTTCTACGGACAGGGTCGTATTAACAGAAAGAAAGAAACAGAAGCCTTTTTCGCCCCGGCAACGAGTCTCATTCAACCCATCATGGTCGGGGGAGTCAGGATTTCGTATTGGTGTTCTTTTATCAAACGGTTTCCCAATAAGCGTAATGTGTCCTTTGCCCCCAATTTGTCTTACGGGTTCAGAAATAAAGATATTCAGGGAAGTTTTTCTGCAAGTTCGCTTTACAACCCATTTAAACGATCTGTCATTTTTGTCAATTTTGGCAGAAGCTTTGATCTCATCAATCCCTACGATGCTTATATCAACATGTTTCGCCGTTCTAATTTTTATGTGAAAAACAACTTATCCATAAAGCATGTTACTGAACTGATCAATGGGTTTTATCTGAACGCCGGTTTCGATTTTGAAGACCGCAAATCAATTGGCGGGTATAAGTTTGGCGAAGTGGCCAATAAAATTTTTGCAAACAACAATCCCGTTTTGTTCCAACCCTATATGGCCTTCACCATCAATCTTAGTGTTTCTTTCACACCTTATCAAAAATACCTGAGGTTGCCATTGGAAAAAATAATTCTGGGGTCTAAATATCCAACCTTCGAACTAAATTGGGGCAAAGGCATTCCCTCTTTCATAGGAAGCAGCGTAAACTATGATCTGATTGAATTTTCTATTAATCAGCAAATTACACTCGGTATCGTTGGTTTGTCAAAATACCGATTTGCAACCGGGCGTTTTCTCAATACCAAAAGCCTGCCCATAATAGATATGAAATATATGCGAATGGGCGACCCCTATCTTTTCACCAACCCTTTGCAAACATTTCAGTTGCTAGACACCACCTTCAGCACAACGAACTGGTTTTTTGAAGCCCATTATATTCACCATTTCCAGGGATTTATAGAAAACCGGCTTCCTTTTTTTAAAAAAACCGGAATCAAAACGGCTGTTGGGGCTTCTGTGATGTATTCTGTATCCAATCACTACCAACACGGTGAAATTTTCTTTGGGGCAGAAAGAGTCATCAGAATTCTTCGCGACCGCTTCAGGCTTGGTATTTATTATGCACTTTCAGAATCTAACCAATACCCGCCCCGGACAGGCTTTAAATTTTCTTTGGAATACTACGACCGGAAAAACAATCGCTGGAACTTCTAAAAAATAATGAGTCTTGATTACATTTGCCGGAATGAGTTTTGGTAAGAATGTTTTCAACATGTACGCTTGATACTTTTGAATTGGGCACAATGAAGATCAATTAATTCCCAAATTTTTTACTCAAATAATAACCCAATTAAATGAAAAAAATAATCGAGAGATATGTCGAATTACCGAGGGCCATCCGAAAACCGATGTGGCGAATATGGCACTGGCTCATCAGAAAGGTAGATGCCAATGGTGCAACAACTTTCCTTAACTATGGGTATGCCGGTAAATCTGGGGAATTCGACCACCTGATCCTTGAAGGAGAATACGAATATCATCGCTATGCTATTCAGTTGTATTGCCATACTACGAGGAATCACCGTTTCCCGGGAACTCATGTGCTGGAAGTTGGTTGTGGTCGCGGAGGCGGAGCTGCATTTCTCGCTCAAACTTTCAAACCCTCCTCATATATCGGTCTTGATATTAACTCAGGCACGACGGCATTTTGCAATCGCCGCCATAAGGTAGAGGGTCTGCGGTTTATTACAGGCGACGCAGAAAACCTGCCTTTCGCAAATAACCTTTTTGACGCTGTTGTTAATGTGGAATCGGCCCGGTGTTATCCCGATATAATGCGATTTTTTGAGGAGGTTTTTCGGGTGTTGAAACCCGGGGGTAAGTTTCTTTTTGCCGATATGATCAAACCTGACGATTTGGAGGAAATGGAGCTAAGACTGGCTTCTACAGGTTTCAAGTTTCAGGACAAAAAAGACATAAGACTCAATGTATTGGCTGCTCTTCAGTCCGATTCCAAAAACAGAAAAGCAGAGATAGACAGCAAGGTACCGGCATTTCTCAGATCGTCCTTTTATGAATTTGCGGGTGTTGAGGGTTCTAACCGATTCAACATTTTTAAATCCGGGGAAATGGGCTATTGGACGTTTACCTTGTTGAAGAAATAGACTTTATTCGTTATTTACCTTCCTTCCATAATGCAGTTCATGATTGCTTTCATAAATTGAAAATAAAATTTCATTCCTACAATTAATCCTTCATGGTTACATTTGCTATAAAAATGTAAGAATGACCATAAACGAAGCCCAAAAGAAAGTTGACCAATGGGTTCATACAGTTGGAGTAAGATATTTCAGTGAATTGACCAATACAGCTATTCTCATGGAAGAAGTTGGTGAAGTGGCCCGCCTGATGAGCAGAAAATACGGTGATCAGTCTTTTAAAGAATCTGAAAAAGATCAGGATCTTGGCGATGAGTTGGCCGATGTTTTGTGGGTACTGCTGTGCATCGCCAATCAAACGGGTGTTGACCTGACCGATGCCATAAACCGCAATATTGATAAAAAAAATATTCGGGATGCTTTACGACATATTTCAAACGACAAACTCAAATAATAATGAAAACTGCCTTATTGGTCATCTTTCTGACTTTGACAAGTTTCTGCTTCGGCCAGAGTTTCATAGCATTTGGGGCATACGGTGCATACCCGCAAAATGATTTTAAAAAGGCATCATATAAAAGTGGCTACGGTGGTTCTGTCTATTGGGTATCGAGACATTTTACGGTATCGGGTAATTATAAGTTCCAATATGGCTTATATGGCGATTGGGCAAAACTTGGACACCGCGACTTTTCCGTTACCCTGAACACCCCTGTAGCAGATAATGGGAAACTAATGGTTCGGAATGAAAGTCTGGGGTTTTTGGGCATTTTAAGAAACGCTTACGATTTGGGTAAATATCAACCTTATGCCGATCTGGTATTTGGCCCACGTGTTTTCAAAACGGTGCAGATTGTCACGCCTGAAAATCCTGACAGGAATCCTGATTACGAAAAGAAAACCGTCTCAGACCCTGTGGTGTTGACGAGTCGTTTTCACTACGGCATTGCAGGAGGAACCCTCTTTCAAATTGCAAAAAAGGCATGGCTTGATGTGGGTTTCATTTATACATTAGGGAATAAAGGGGCTGTACAGCCCTTAAAAGATATTTTAAAAGAAGGCAATGAGTTGAGATATAAATACACCCGGGTGAAAACGGATTTTTTAATGATTCGCCTTGGTTTGGTTTTTGAAATCACCCCGATCAGCAGTCATAATGAAGAACCATCAGAACCATATCAGGAAAATATTTACCATTACGACAATCGGGGTGTTCCAACACCTGCGACGGAGAAGAGAAAAAATGAGATAAAACCAAATTCTCGTCCAAAATCAGGGAATCATTGAGGATTTCTTTTGTAATCCTACAAACGAATCCCTGCTCTGAGGTGCACCCTGAAAGGAACCTGAAGGTGCATCCATTTATCCTCGAATCTTTTTAAGGCGTTTGTATAAAGCTCCTGATCATACCCAAAATCCCATTTCTTATACCCAAGGCCAAAGCTGTAGCCACTTTCGATGTACAGGAATTTCCAACTCTTTCTGAAATTCAAAATAAAGGTCAGATCGTAGGTATTTATTTTTGGTGAAAAGGGCTTGGTAACAGGAAAGCCCGAGCTTTTCAGAGTAAGCGTAAAATTAATTGGGGCAAAACTCAGGTTTCTGATTAGGGCATAATGGTTCACCTTTAGTTCCAGCAACATGCTGCAAAGCTAAATTTTTTGGATAAGGGGGCAATGGAGATTGACATGTTGGACTTATAAATAAAACCCTTAAGGCAAAAAACCCTCACTGAAAAATTCACTCGGTGTCATTCCAAAGGCATCAATTAATTTCATTAGGCTTATGTATCTAATGTCTTCCCCCTTTTCATAACGGCCATATTGCGAGCGGGAGAAACCCTTGTCATAGGCAAAGTATTCATAGCTGGTATAACCCTGCTTGATTCTTAACTCTTTGATACGTTTAGCCAATTTCTGAATATTAGGATTATCCGCCTTTTTCTGAATGACCATTGCACAAATCAACCATTCAAACCGTTAATTAGTTACCATTAAATAAATACCACTAATTAGTGGTATTTCTGATTTTCATTTTTATGTTTGCTGTAAATATTTATGAAATGAAATCAATCACGCGACTTTTTCTCATTGTAATGACTATTTCATTTGCCTTCAGTTCTTGTTCAATGGAAAAAAGGCTTTATTCCTCTGGATATCACTTCGACTGGAATTTTGGGAAAAGCAAATCAAGTAAGAATAAATTTGCAGGTCATAATTATCACAAGAATTCTGAAAAAGTCCTTCAAAGTATTGGAGAGCAAAAAGAAACTGAGATAATAGCATCCATTGAGGACGAGACTATTTTTGTTGATAATCGCAATGACCCAAAGAACAACCTTCTTATTTCTTTCAACAATAAAAAGGAAATCAAATTTTCAACGCCCCGAACAAATAACCCGTTAGCTGCTGAAAAGTCGATAGATGCTAATCGCAGTTTAGATAAAAAGCATCAACAAACTTTGGCTACTTTACCTAATTCTTTAAGCAGTACTGAAGAACCTAAAATCAATGGAATGGCCTTAGCAGGTTTCATTTGCAGTATAGTTGGTTTGATCTTGCTACTTGCTACAGGATGGCCATTTCTGCTTGGAACACTTGGAACGATTTTTAGTATTATTGGCTTAAAGAAGATAAGAAGTGAACCAGATAAATGGAAAGGAAGAGGTTTTGCAATAGCTGGATTAATTGTGGGGATTGTGGCTATTATTTTATTCTGGTTATATATCGCTATACTAGTGGCTTTTGCTGTTTAGAGTTGGTGTTAATTCGGTAGATAAATATTTATAATATACAACAGTGAAAGCCAAATTCTTGTTATTCACAATTACAGTATTTGCGACAAAAGCATTTGCCCAATCTGATTCCAAAAAATCAGAAGAACCAATATTCTATAATTATACCTACGGGGCGAGTTTGGGCTATTACTTTATCAAAGGCATAGGGGTCAATTTTAATGCCCAATACAATTTCAATAAAAATTTCTCTTTAGGAGGGATGGTGTACTTGGCAAAGCCAGATCCCTTGTTTTATAATTATCTAGGGCAATCAGAATTCGTTTCGTATTATTTGAATAACCCTGAAGTTACCGTAGATAAATACAGTATGTCTTCGAAGGGAGCATTGTTAAGAGCAGAATTTAATGCAATAAACTCTAAAATAGTTACCCTTTATGGAGCGACTGGTATAGGGTTGGGCTACTCCTCATATTCTTTGATCTATACTTATGTCTATGATAGCGGATGGGGATGGGTTACCTATGCACAGGGGGAGCAATCGCAGATGGGCATTCATCTTAACTATTTAGTTGATTTAGGTCTAAAGATACACATCAATAAAAATCTGGATTTATTTGGAGAAATGGGTATTGGTACTGCCCTAATTAAATGTGGGATATTATGGAATCAATGAGTATAAATGAGGGTCTGGATATTTCACGTCGTATTCCCATTGGTTTTTGGAATAGCCATTTATATGCTCTTTAGAAAAGAATCAATGTATTACATCAGCCCCCATCATATTCCAATCCATAACCTCATAAAATACAACTTGCCAGATGGGTTTTGGCAATACTCTTTTTCAAGTTCTATTCTATTAATTTGGCAGAATCATCCAAATAAAGTCAAAAAACTGTGGTTCGGAATTGTGGCCATTACAGGAATTGCTGCTGAAATAGCACAATACTCCAAAATATTACCTGGTACGTTCGACCCGATTGATTTAGTGTTTTTCAGTTTGGGAGCTATTATTCCCTACTTTACTTTAAAAAAATAAAATATGAAAAATAGACATTTAACATCCTTGTG
>JAGVMN010000038.1 GCA_020053795.1 Bacteroidia bacterium
AGATCGGGTGATTACTTTGAAACTGATCTGCCAATTCGGGCATCAGAAAATTCAGTTGACCGGTGTTTTGATGTTTTGTTTATCATCTCTGTTTGAAGGCTTTTCTCAAAATTCAGTAAAATCTTGCTGTTCGTGAAGCACATTTAGTCAACAGAACTCTTACCTGTCCTATGGCTTGGTTGTTTTTGAAGGACTAATATATGATTTTACGATATCCTGAATATTCAGGAATAACAATTTCATTAGCTGCACTACCATTAATTACCGGTTCAATTTGGAACATAATTCCTACAACAATATCAATAAAACTGTTGTTCATCAGAACCTATTTTGAGGACGAAGCCTTGAAAAAAAACATTCTGGATACAGTAAAACTGAAAGGACAAAACATCGTCTAATTCCGAAAATATGGTGACCAATTTGACTTTGAAAATAACAATAAAAAAACTGCTGATAAGAGCTAAGTATTCGTTGTGTTGGAACGACCAACAATGAATCCTGTGTGGCATGGAAGCTTTGGTAGTTTATTGCCGTTTTTTATTTCTATGGGGATTGCAACATAATGACGGTTTTTTGAAGTTCTTTAAACACTGTTGCCTGAGCACAGGCCATGGCCATGAGCGTGTCGATCGTGGTTTGAGTGAGTTGTTTTTTTTTCCATGTTGTATCGTTAGTTTTGCACGACACAGTGACACTGCTATGAACAAAGAAATAATGACTTTTGACAGTTCCTAAATAGAATTTGTATAATTGACAACAAAATGGAGACAGGTTACCATTTCAAAAAACAGGGCGGAAACGAAAAGCCAAACGAGTAGTACAATTTTAATCAATTAAAACGATGGACGCACAAAAAGTAGATATGTTTATCATGTCAAATTCAAAATTCTTCGAGAGTCATCAAGTTAACCAAATCAGAGAAAGGCTGCTTGCAATTGACGATTCTAAATGGGCAATGATTTCAACAGTTCAACTGAAAGACCCAACAACAAGTTTAATCGTTTCAATTCTAGCTGGTTCACTTGGAATTGACCGTTTTATGATTGGGGACACAGGTCTCGGGGTTGGTAAACTTTTAACCTGCGGTGGTTTAGGAATTTGGGCAATTATTGACTGGTTTATGATTCAAAACGCTACAAGAGAAAAAAACATGCAAAAAATTCAACAATTTTTGTATTAATGGCTTTTAGCAGGAATAAGCTATATTCAATTATGATTATAGCCTGTATTGCAGGGTATATTTGGCTTTATTTTGGTTTAAAACATGAATATTCAGAAGATAAGCCAATTGAAGTTTGTTTAATTAAACATTTTACAAATATAGCCTGCCCTTCCTGTGGATCAACACGTTCAATTTTATCATTGACAGAAGGTAATTTCATTGAAGCATTAAGTATAAACCCAATGGGCTTTCTAATTGCAATTATTATGTTCCTATCGCCTCTTTGGATTATTGCGGACATTACTGCTAAAAGAAATACATTATTTATTTTTTATCAAAAAACAGAAACTTATTTAAAAAGACCACAACTTGCAATTCCATTAGTATTAATGGTAATTATAAATTGGATTTGGAACATAACAAAAGGACTATGATAAATGTAAAACAATTGAATTATAAACCAGGAGAACACGAAGCTGAAACAGCTTCAAATAGTTACTTAATGTCTTTAATTGCAATTATAGTAGGCTTGCCCTTACCTATTATTAATCTCATCGCAACTTTGATATTTTATTTAGGGAATCGTAAAGGAACTTATTTTGTTCGTTGGCATTGTACACAAGCATTGTTATCTCAATTGTCAATGCTTTTCATTAATAGCTTTGGTTTTTGGTGGACTATTTCGATCACTTTTACAGATGAAAACATTTCAAGTAATTACATAGCCTACATAATTGCAGCAATAATATTCAATATAACAGAATTTATAGCAACAATTTATACGGCCATTAAAACAAGAAAGGGAATCCACGTCGAATGGTGGTTTTATGGCAACTTGACAACATTAATTTGTAAATCAGATTTATGAAAAAGGCGATTATTCAAGGAGCAATTATAATACTACTATTTTTGGGAACTTGGTTTATCCTGACAAAAATAAACTGGGTTAAGGTTTTTAAAGTTCAGAAAATAACTTATACAACCGAAGAAAAACTGGGTGAACTTTTTTGGGAAGTATTTCAAAAGACTGAAAAAGAAAACAGAAGTCCATATGCAGTAAATACGGTTGACAGTATTGTTACTCGAATTTGCAATGCAAATAATATTGACAGAAAATTATTAAAAGTTCATATACTGATAAAGGACGACATTAATGCTTTTGCCTTACCGAATGAACACTTAATAGTTTACAGCGGCTTAATTATAAATTCGGACAATCAAGAAGAATTAAGTGGGGTTATTTGCCATGAAATTGCACACATTATGCTGAATCATGTAATGAAAAAACTAGTCAAAGAAATTGGACTTTCGGTATTAATTTCGATGACCACAGGAAATGGAAGTGCTGAAATTATAAAAGAGACAGCCAAAATGCTTTCATCAACCGCATTTGACAGAAGTATAGAAAAAGAAGCAGACATAAAAGCTGTTGATTATCTTATAAAAGCAAAAATAAATCCAGAACCATTTGCTGATTTTCTCTTCAAACTTTCAGACAACGAGAATGAAGCAACAAATTACTTAACTTGGGTAAGCACACACCCTGACTCCAAAGAGAGGGCTGAATACATTATTGAATATAGCAAAGACAGGAAATCGGAATATAAGGCCATTATAACGACTGAAACTTGGGACAAATTGAAAGAACTGCTAAAGGAATGAGGATATAAGGGATACGTTTCCATTGGCTCAGATAGTGAAACGGCTGATTTGTCTTAAATTATTTACCTTAGTGGAGGCCGCAATATGGCATTCATCAGTATCCGGATGCCAGCAGTATTCAGCTTTTGTGTGACTCAGGCGAAGCCAATTCTTATCGCCATTTTATTTTTTAAACACTGGCTTACGGCCTATGCCGGAGAAACAGGATCACAACGGTTGTAGTATCTCATGACCCTCCCTATTGTTCTAAATGCAATCTGATTGAGCACCTCCACTTCAGTCAGGTAAATAAGGCAATGGGAGGGGTTGCCTTTTCCGATTATCAAAAAGTAAAACATCTTATAGAACAAACATCAACCAAAACAGGACTTACTGTAGTGTTTTGACTAAATCGCTATACAAATACGAAACAGGCATCAAAACAGATAAAACGCAATTGAACCCAAGTAAAATTAGATATCATCCAATAATCCCAAAACTCAACTATTGAATTTAACCTTAGTTTTGATCATCGTATTTCGAAAAATTTTCTAAGACACAAAATCATGATCATCATGTTTCATAAAGATTTTGTTCCATATTAGATTTAGAAGAAGGCCGGGATATAGCGATATAACCTCCAATTTTCTGCTAAAGAACATTAACAATTGACCATTAACCATTCATGAACTACCTTTGTCATCCATGAAACCGCTAACCCGAATACTGGCAGTCCTGATGGTTCTGACCTTTTTTGCCTGCAAAAACCCAAGGATTATAAATGAGTACAAGGCCATTCCGGAGAAAGGTTGGAACAAGGATGAAAAAGTGAAATTTACATTTGAGGTAAGCGACACGCAATTTTATTACACCCTTTTCCTCAATTTGCGTATCACAGGCGACTACCCTTTTAGTAATATGTATGTGCTCGTGCATATCAAAGGTCCCAAAGGCAGCCATTCTGCTGAGCGGGTAAACGTGACTCTTGCCACACCCGAAGGGAAGTGGTTGGGAAGTGGAATGGGCGATGTCATCAGCTATCAGTTACCTCTGATCAAAAATAAAACCTTTGGTAAAAAAGGGAAATACACGGTGGAGATAGAGCAATACATGAGAACAGATTTTCTGCCAAATGTCAGGGATGTTGGATTGATGATAGAGAAGGGTGAAGAGATTATTTAATTGGTGCTTCGGCACTTTTCTATTTGTTCAGTGCAGTATTTTTTTTCTGCCACGGCTCTTAAACGAAAGCAAGTATTTGAGGTTCTTACAATCGGGTCAGGCAGGGGAATGGCACCCCTACCTTCCCACAGAACTCCAGCACATGCGGGATGAAAGTCTCCCTTCCATTAATATTTGAACTTTAGACACCTCCATAACCATACAACCTTATTGGGGAAATTCTCTAAAGGCAGTAATACAGAAAGTGGTGTTTTAATACTCATATCAGTTGTTAATTAGGAACTAAAATCCATATTAATGTTAACAAATAAAAAAAAAAGTAGCAAAATAAAAGTGCCTAATAACAGAAAAAGCGTCACGACAATGCCCATTTTTATTTTACCGACTTGAGTTAATAGATGGTAGGATAATGCAATTCCCATTACATCAAACACAAGCTGAAGTAAAAAAAGAGGTGTTGAATAGATTGGTTCATAAAAAATATTTGAAAACAATTTATCCATCATCCAGTATGTTTTAGAAAACATCGTAACGAAATGATGGCTGTTGAGTAAAAAGAGTAGTAACATATGGTAACTATTTAATATTATTACGAATAGCACATTTACCATTACACCATTGGTTATCATTCTGTTATACAGTGTTTCATTTGGGGTGCCGCTAATATAAATATCGGACAACTGAATACTTGGGTAAGCAGATATCAACTGAGCCTTAAGGTTTGCCTCAATATCCGTATTAGACGAGTCAATAAAATCTGACCTTCTAAGCCCCATGTAAATATAATACTTGATACCCGGTGACAGGCCATCGGAGGAGGTTTTACTGTCGTAACTTTTAACAACAACATTTACCAGTTCACTTGGATTGGCATCATTGTCATAAATCAAAATTTTGCCCCTGGCTGTCGCGTAAGCTTTTGTGTCTTGGGCAATTGTAAACAAACTCGTGGTTCAATATTCCTCGTTTTCGAATCCGGCAACGGGGCCGTATTTCTGACTATTTGTTTGCGTAACGTTGTTGTTGCCTGCGTTTCTTTCAATAAAGTAGTGAACTGCCATATGTTTTCAAAGATATTTTAAGTATTTCGAATCATACCTGTTTTGTTATCTCCAATCTAATTGAAGTTCGCATTTCCGATTCTCAACCAAACAAATAACGATCACTTCAAAAATAAATTGGTTATTGTTAAAAAAAAGCCAACACAGATTATTGTTTTGTTAAGGTGCGTAGAAAACTCTACAAAAACAGTCAATTGTCTTATTCGATTAGAGTATAGTATTAGCGTTGCCTGTTGAAGAATGATTGAAGAAATAATAGAAATTTCAGAACTCCATTCATCCATTAAATGCCGCAAAAAATTTTTCCACAACATTTGATGAGGGCTGGGAAATTATCCATCTTTCTATTGGTGATTGTGAATCACTTCGCTTATCACAAGCTCTTTTGCCTGCGAAGCTTTCCCCTGTGCTTGGAGCAGGCAAATGTACTGCATGTAAGTTCGCAAAAAATTTAAAAACCATTCAGATAGGTTTTCAGTGTCGGCTTGTTGGTAAGTTGTGTCAATTTGTTATAGCATGCATTTGTGTTAGTCAGTTTAAATTTTCAGTTTGCAAAGTCTCCCCTTTTAGCATCACTTTATGGGTTGCAGAGTATTTTACGCTTGGGCATAACGATGAAATATTGGCTTGTTATTCTTCTTTCAAACATGATCCATCCCGCATTGGGGCAGCAGATATCAATTGGCCGAACAAATGATTCTTTTTATATTTACAAGAACGATTCATTATTACTCAATATGGGTTTTACAGAAGTGGCGGCTTTCTCCGAGGGAAAAACCTGGGTGAACAAAGGTGAAAAATATGCCTTTATTGATAGCAACGGTTTATTTATTACCGAATTCAAATATGATGTGGTTGGTGGTTTTGAAAATGGCTTTGCCACTGTTTCCGTAGATTCTCTTTATGGTTTCATCAACGCAGAAGGGATTGAAATAACAGCATTGAAATACGATAGAGTCAGGAATTTCAAAGGGGGATTTGCAGATGTGCAATTAGACGATCTTTGGGGACTGATCGACAGCAGTGGAACAGAAACTATTGACCCTGTTGCAGATTTACCACTGATCAGACTGGAGCAAAATTATGTAGCCATGAAATATCGCGGTTATTGGGGCGTCACAGATTTCAAAGGAAAAATCGTTATCCCTTTCACATATGATTGTATATTGCCCGATGCAACTGCTTACAAAGGAAGTGTTCGATTATCCCTCAGCCTTCAGCAAATTGTAAAGTGAAATGATAGAAATAGGGAAATACAATAAACTGAAAATCCTCCGGCAAACCAGTGTCGGTCTATATTTGGACGAAAACTCTGACGGAATTGGAATTCTTCTACCCCAGAAATATGTGCCGGAACATTATGAAATAGATGGGTTTATCGAAGTGTTTGTGTACAAAGATTCTGAAGACAGAATTATTGCTACCACACTGAAACCTTTTATCGAACTCAATCAATTCGAATGTTTGCAAGTGATAGACGTTACTAACATCGGTGCTTTTCTTGACTGGGGTTTGGAAAAGGATCTGCTGGTGCCATTTCACGAACAACCCGGACGCATGAAACCCGGGGACTGGTATGTGGTCTATCTCTATTTAGATGATGTGACACAAAGATTGGCAGCTTCGGCCAGAGTTGGTAAGTTTCTGAACAATGAAACCCTCAGCGTTGCAGAAGGTGACGAAGTTGACATTATGATTTGGGAACCAACGGATTTGGGTGTCAATGTAATAGTGAACAACAAACACAAGGGGCTGGTTTATAAAAACGAAATATTTCAGGCAGTAACCCGTGGAGACAGACTTAAAGGGTATGTCCATAAAATCAGAGAAGATAATAAACTCGATATTAGACTGGGCAAAAAAGGTTATGACAATGTAGAACCTAATGCACAAATTATTTTAGACATTTTGAAGGAGAATAACGGCATTCTTAAACTGGGCGACAAAAGCGAACCAGCGGATATTTACAGCCAGTTGGGCATGAGCAAAAAGATTTTTAAAAAAGCTATTGGTGGATTGTATAAACAAAAATTAATCACAATCGGAAATGACACGATTGCATTCGTCAAAGCCGACATATAAGAGCCTGTCAAAGTTCAACTAAGCGTTTCCACCAAATTTCGACCATCGGATTTTAGGAATAGTTTTAGACGGTACCAAAATTATTTGTAAAGTAAGATTGGATTATGGTTTATTTGAATGCTTAAAATAAACACTTAGGACTAGTTCACCCGGTGCTAATCAAAAAGAACATTTGCATGAACATGAATTTCTTCGAAAAATCAATCATAAGGTTGATCATCTTATGCGGTGTGCTGCTGGCAATAATACAGTATATTTATAACAGAAGCCTATGGCTGGATGAGGCATATTTGTCGCTCAACATCATCAGTAAGACGCATTTTGAATTGCTGAAACCTCTGGACTACATTCAGGTTAGTCCCATATTATTCCTTCAGATAGAAAAACTTTTTTCCGTAATAATTCCCATTTCCGAGTTTGGCCTAAGGCTTTTTCCACTGATATGTTATTTGGCCTCTTTGTTTTTATTTCATCGAATGGTGAAGGCTGTTTTTGAAAATCAATACGTCATCATTTTTGCCCTGTCATTATTTGCTTTTAACGCTACTCTGATATATTTCTCAAATGAAGTGAAACAATATATCACGGATGTACTTGTGTTAACGTCTGTGTACGCTTTCATTCTATGCAAAAAGCAAAGCGATAAAAATTACCATCTTCAACTGGGACTTATTGGTGCTGTTGGCATTTTTTTATCCAATGTAACCCCTATTGTACTTTTCACGGCCGGTGTTTATTTATTGTATGACATTTATCGCAATAAGTTGAAGTTATTCCCCATGCTCATTGCAACCGGTGGAATATGGGCATGCACATTCCTGGTCTATTACATACTTTTTATTCACAACCACCCTTCAAGGACGGGACAGATTTCGGAGTGGCTTCACTACAATTCCTTTTTGCCGTCAAACCCTTTTAAAATTGAATTTTACCAGTTTCTATGGGCTAAAGGTTCGCTGATTGTTTTTGCTCTTTTTAAGTTTGGCAATAAAGGAGGAATGGCCCTGGTTGCCCTGATGTTTGCCGGACTTATCGGGTTGATCCGAAACAAGCAGACCGGGTTCCTCATTCTCACCATATTGCCTGTTTTGTTACACCTATTTTTGTCGGCACTCAGGCTGTATCCGTTTGACCTGAGATTGATTTTGTACTTAGCCCCTTGCGTCATCATGCTGAGTTCTTTCGGGTTCCATTATCTTTTTAATATCTTTTTTGCTCTTTTAAAAATAGAGCGGCTCAAGGTTTTGGGATTGGCGGTTCCACTGGTGCTTATACCTTTCATGGTTGCACGGTTCCCGATCAAGCATATTGAGATAAAAAAGAGTATTAAATTCATCGAGCGGCATATTCAGGAAGGAGATAAGGTATTCGTAAACGGTTTTGCCGGAATACCTTTTCAGTACTACAGGGAAATTTCTTTTTTAAACATGGATACCAGTAATATCATAATGGGAAGAAAAGACCCTTTAACATTCAATGAGGACGAATATGCCTCTGATAATGCAGCTTATGAAAAAGAGATAGGGGCTTTAAGTGGGAGAGTCTGGTTTTTATTCACGCCAATTGCCGACGAACACGAGAAAATGCGATTTTTAAAAGAGCATTTTAAGAAACGGGGCAAAAAAATAATCAAAGAATTTCACGCTGAAGAGTCAGAGGTATTGCTCTACGACACTGGTATTTAGGACCAGCCTCATGGATAAATTCTACAGAAAATATTTTTAGTCTTAAAGTAACGATATTTGCGGCGTCTGTTTATATGATCTTTTGTTCAATGAACAATTGGTTACGACAATAATTTTGCAGAACACAATACAACAATCGAAATAAGCACATCTCATGTCTGATAAACCATCTTCACGCAGAAAATTTCTACAAATGCTCGGTTTGACTGCCGGTGCCACCATATTGAGTACAAAAGCAGTTGCCGGTTTTGTTGACCACAAGGAAATACTGAAATTAAATCCGGAGCAACAGGAGTTTATGCTCCGTTATGAAAAATGGATGGATGCTTTTATTGAAGTCATCCGGGTTCAGAGAACCAAGCCTGAAGACGCAGAAAATAATGCAAAGATGATAGAACTGACAGAAATAGCCGATTCATTTAAGCCGGAGTTGGATGGATTCATGAAGGATAAAAAATTTTCCACCATTTTCCAGGTGAGCATTGCGAGAATGAGTAAGGAGATTTAGAAAATTAAGAGAAACAGAATACTTCAAAAAACAAGTTCAGGATTACAAAGTTCAAACGCTCACTTCCCCCCAATCTGCTTGAAATAATCCCTGACTCTGTCGCGGTAGTATGGCGACAAATCTGGCGGAAGGGTTTTTAACAGTTCTTGTTCTTTGTCTTTTTCTTTGAGGTATTCCTGCAGCGATGGTGGTATTTCCCTCCGGATGTCTTTTCCCTCATTGGCCTTGCGGCGGTCTTCCTGATCCTGGTTGCGTTCGGCCTTGTCGTGCTCCAGCAAACGGTGCAGAATATCCTGTTGCTTTTTCAGCATGTCCGGGTTCAGTCTTTTGTGTGCCAGTTCGCGTTCCAGTTCTTCCATCAGGTCTTTGGTCTTGCCCAGATCACCCATTTTCCCGCCGCCTTTTCCTTCTTTCTCCAGTTTTTGTTCCAGATCTCGAAGCTTCTTGCGGATTGCCGCCTGCTGTGCCATCATCTCGGCAAACTCTTTGGAGCCCGGCTGTTGTCCTTGTCCCTGCCCCTCTTTTCCTTTCATCAATTGTTGCATTTGTTTGCTCAGTTTTTCCTGCATTTCTTTCAGTCCGCCGAAACCGGGTTGCGGGTTGGCACCTCCGGGGTTGCTGCAATTGCCCGATGAAGGCTGTTTCATTTTTTCCTGCATTTGTTTCAGGGACTCACTGAGCATCAATGCCAGATTGTTCAGACTCGTCATCACGTATTGTTCGCTATTGATGACCAGACCGGTTTGCCTCTCGCCTAAAAACTCTATGGCTTTGCCAATATGAAAATTGACCAAACCTATTTCTTTGTTGATAAAACTCTGCACTTCCACGACCCGTTTGCTGAGGGCCAAAAGTGAGTCTTCGATCATGCGGGTATCATCCTTGATCTTTTTTTGTTGTTGACCAAGTTCCACATATTTAGGGTTGTAGTCGCGGGTAACTTTGAACTGCTCCATCAGTTGCTCCTGATCTTTGCTCACCTGCACCAGATTTTCCAATATTTCGCGAAGGGTGTTGTAATCTTCCAAATCCTGCTGAGCCTGTTGTTTCTTCATGCTTTTTTCCATCTTCTGAGACATTTCCTCCATCTTCTCCGCAGCCTTTTTCTGGTTCTTCCCGGCTTTCTTTTTTTGATCTTTTTCGAGGTTCTCCTGACCTTCTTTCATTTCCTTTTCTATTTCCTGCTCTTCCTTGTCTGTTTTATCCAAATCCTTTGGCTTCTGCAGTTCATCGTTTTTCTTCTCTGCCTCTTTGATGTCTTTTTTCACCTCATCAAACTTCTTTTGCAGTTCATCCTGTTTCTTCCCCAACTCCTCTTTTGATTTCTCTCCCTTATCCGACTCCTTTGAAAGTTCTTTCTGTTCTTCGGCCAACTTGTCCAGCTTTTCAAGGGTCTCCTTCATCTTTTTTTCGAGTTCCAGTTCCTTGAACAATTCGAGCATGCGATCCATTTGCTTCATCATTTCCTTTTCTGAAAACTTGAACTTATCCAGTTCCTGCATCAATTGATCTTTGTTGTTTTGTTCCATCAACTCCCTGATCTTCTCCATCAGGTCTTTCATCTCGTCGTTCATCACCTCGTCAAATAGCTTCTCTAACTGCTTTTGTTTTTCAAGCATTTCCGTGTCCGGACTCTTGAACTCATTTTCTTTATGGTTCTTCTTCTTGTTTTCGTCTATCACTTCCTGAACCTTTTTCTCCAGATCGCTGTGCTTTTTAAGCATGTCTTCTATCTTCTTGCGGTCTTCCCAACTCAGGGTTTTCTTTTCGGTCAGTTTCTCCTGAATCTTCTTGATTTCCTCGTCCATTTTTTTAATGTCTTTCACAGACTGGGAGAGATTGGCTTTTATCTCGGCATTTTTTTCTTCGGTCTCCTTTTCCAACTGTTGAAGCGACGGAGCGGCATAATGGCCGGACATGGTTCGGGTAGATTTGCTGCCGGTTACCCCATCATTGTCCCATATCTCGAAGTAAAACTCAACCTTGTCGGAAGTTTTAACCTTGAGCTCGTTTAAATCCCAATAGTAGTAAAAGGTTTGATTTTTCCGACCCTTATCTAAACCAATGGGAACCGATTTCATCCCCTGACTCATTTTGGCGGGGTCTTCAGAATCGACAAAGCGGTAGTTGAAACTCAGGCGGCTCAAACCGTAATCATCGGTCACTTCTCCAATAAAGTAAATGAGTTTCGCGTTAAGTGTATCGTTTCGCTCCATGAAATCAATCTGTGGATACCCGTCCGGAATGACATTCACCTGATAGCGGACAGAATCCTCACTTTGCATGCTGCCGTTTGACGTTTTCAGGGTCATAGTCTCCGTTTGCAAAAATCTTCTGACAGCCTGATAGGAGTCATCACCGGAACTGTTGGCATCCTGTGGTTTGTTGTTGAAATACAGGCGAAGTTTCTCTACATTTCGGGTATTGAAATTCCAGACGATTCGGGTTCCTGCGGGTATGGTCAGGTCGCCGATATTTCTTAGGGTTTCATTCTTCCGGCCGGTGTATGCAGGATATTCCATTCTGGCTTCAAAATCCAGCAGCAAAGGTTTTGGAATCACTTTTATTTCGAAGTCTTTAGAGAAATAGCCTTCTGCATTGAAGGAGAACTCGGTATTCTTCTGAACATTTCGCAAAACGTAGCTGTGCATACCGTCATCCAGTGTCCGCATCTTGAAACGGTTTCCGGCAATTTCCAGATAAATTTCCTGTGGAATAACATTCCCTTCGGTTTTTACCAAAACTTCGTAATCATCACTCTGAATCACATTCAGATTGTCGTTTTGTAATTTGAAATAGAAAGGAGCTTTTTTCTCGAAAAAGGTATTGTAGTTGACCAAGCGACGGCTGCTGTCCGTAAACCCCGGAAACAGGATCAAAACTGTCACAAGCAACACCAAAGGAATGGCGGCGTACCTGACATATTTGAGGTTGGCTTTAAAGTCTATGGCCTTAGTGAATGGAACCGGTTTCAAAGCAGAAATTCTTTGATCTATGGCCGCTTTCAAAAGGGTATTGGCACCGGCGGTGTCCTGCAGTTTTTCAAGTTGCAGGGTATTGAGCAATTTATCTTCTATATCGGCGAAATGTCCCCCCACAATCCTGGCGGCTGTTTCGTAATCCAAAACCCTTCCTATTCGGTACAAATGAGCCAAAGGAATGAAGATATATTTGATCATCACCCCCAGGCTGAATGCCAGCCACAAAAAGAAAAGTACCGTCCGGACTGTCGTGCTGAACTGACCTATATACTCCAACCATGAAGCCACCAGGAATGCAGATACAATTCCCGCCAGGCCCCATATCAGGCCTTTGATCAGTTCATTCTTGTAATACTTCCGAATGAAAGCGTCCAATTTTTGAAATATGATATTTTCCTGCATCTCTCTCATCGTGTAATCAACAACGCAAATTAACGATAATTATGGCTCCTTTATTCTGTCTTTTCTGTGAGCTTTCGCTGATAATCGAGGGCCACCTCCTTGTCGACCAGTTTCCCATCAATTCTGCCGGCAATAAAAGCATCTCTGAAACCCATTCTTTTTAAATCATTCTCAAAGCGGAGGGCTTTGTCATAATCGGTGAATCGTCCAAGCAGATACTTGTTTTTGCCGTCAAATGTTTCCTGTCGCAATTCTGCCAGTTCATTCAGATATTCATTCAGATTAAAGGTCTGAAAAGTACCAATCTGAATCTCATAGAAAATACCTTGCGGTGCTGCCGACTGTGAGGCCAACGTACCCAACTGTCCTCGAAGCTCACGAATGAGTTTCAACAGGGAATCGTTTTGCTCCTTCAATTGGTAAACTTCGCCAACAGTATCCTGATATGCCATATTTTGGGGCGATACAGGCTTTTTCTTATTTAAAAAATACATTACGGTGACCGCCAACACAAGAATCAAAACTATACTGATAATGATAACGAATACACTGAGACCTTTGTTTTTCGGGTATTTTTCGGGTATTTCTACATCTCCGGCAATTGTAAACAGTGTTTTCTGATCCATATCATTAGTCTCCGAAATTAATTTGAAATAAGAGTGAGTTACTTACAATGTAAACTTCCTTTTTTGTGGACTTTTGATTTTACACCACAAAGAACCACGTGAGCAAAAGTAAATATTATTTTGGACAGTACATACCATGTAGGGCTTTAAGGCTTATTACCATATCAGCAGTTACTATGGTGGTAAAAAACAGTGAGTGATATTGCAGTTAAATACTTCAATAACTTAAACCATCTTTTAATGATTTGATATGCAGCATTAGTTGGCGTAACAAGCCTTTGACATGTTGGAAGCAAATGGCTTGAAAAGAATGTTTAGAAAATCTGAATCGGGTATAGGTTATAAAAAAATGGATAACTATATTGTTCATGGATAAAAATAGTAAATGGATCAGTAGGTTTTATTATTGATTTGTTTGCGTGGAATGACGATAAAGCAGAATGGCTCAAAGCCTGCCAAATCAGTTATCCGGCGAAGTTTCAACATTAAATTCAAACATTCATGAAACACATCTATTTTATCCAATACCTTCGAACAAATATATTTTTGTAAAAAGATTCCAAACACAAGCCTGTTTTTAATATATTTAATTCAGTGGGGGTTAAATTACTTAAAGTAGTGGCGTTTGGCCGGATTCTCCAATTTATATTGGCAATTTACCCGATGGAGTACATTTTATTTTAATTCAAGAAAATAAGATATGATCATGATTAAAAAAGCCACCACTTTGAGGTGGCGGCTTTTACAAGAGTTGGTTATAGGGAGTTTATCAATCAGAATCCTGACTGTGGATTTACGATGACTGGTTTGATAATTGGTTTTCCGTTGATTGTTGTCCTTACGAAATACTGAGCTTTTGCGGCATGTTTCAGATTTATCGGGATGTAAGTTGGGCCTGATAAAACAAGTTCGCCTGAGGTGAAAACCAAACGACCAAGCATATCGTAAACTGAAATATTCAGACTGCCTTCCTCCGAAGTGATGATATCTACACCAAATTGTCCGCGGTTTGGGTTGGGGTAAACGTTGACGTGAATTTTGTTGGGGTCAATCAAACCGTCAAGATCTTCAGCAACCGGCTGCGGTTTTGTTTTATGCAGTTGGCTTTGACATTCACTGCACGCGGTGTTCCAATTCCAAATAGCATAGTTACTTTTCACTTTTTCAGCGATGAAAAGGCCTTTCATATTAGTGATGTTGTTGGCATTGGCTTCTACTTTTATTTCATCGAGTGAATAGACCGAGGCGTTGATGACGGAGTTCTTTTTGACTTTAAAATCATCTTCGACAAAAACCACCACCGATTTCTCAGTTTGGTTAAAGGTATTGTCATCCTTTAGTTCCACCTCATCGCAAATCAGCATGACGACGCATTCTTCTGTAAATTTGATCACAACGCCCTCGCTCGTTTTCAGTTCTTTGATGTATAAAACCTTACCGGTGAAGGTGACGGTGCTGTTCTTGCCGATGGCGATTTTTCCAAAAATTGTGTCAGACAGCGTAACGGTTTTGTGGCTGCCAACCGTTACGTCGTTTTTGCCCTTGCAATTAATATTGCCCTTCGGATTATATCTAAACTCTGGTAACGTAACAGTCAGTGGAGATTTATACTGGGTGGTTATAGTGCTTCCGCCATTCACCTTAATTTTCTTCGCCTTGGCAAAGGTGGTTGATCCTGTGATTTTTGAATTCTGCTCCAGTTCAATTTCACCATCGCTGCCCAAAACCCCGACACCACCGGTTTGAACCTGAGACTTTTCCTTTAATTCTACCTCGTCCCTGGCAATGATGGTATAGGATGACATCAACAGGTGATTGGTGTATGTCAACACAAAAGTGTCATCAGCGGTGCAGCCATAGTTATTGGTTACAAAAACCCTATAGCTTCCTGATGTGTCAACATCAATGTTTTGGCTTGTTTGACTGGTGGACCAGTTATAAGTGAAATAGAGCCCTCCTGTGGGATTTGCAGTCAGGCTGATTATTCCTCCCTGACAGAATACTGGCATATTTGATTGCGTGATGTTGACAGTTGGAACTATACCCATGACCGTCACTGATGCTGAGCAAGTCGAAAAATTGTCATTATTATCACCAACGATTAAAGTAACGGCATTGGCTCCAATATTGGAACATGTGAAGCTGGCATTGCTCAGATTCAGTGAATAAATACCGCAAGCGTCATCAGAGCCATTATTGATTTGCGAAGCAGTGAGACTGGCAGACCCTCCTGAAAGTGTAACTGTTACATTCTGGCAATTGGCCAAAGGAGCCACCTGATCTTTCACGGTTACGGTCGTTGCACAAGTCGAAGAGTTTCCGTTGACATCGGTTACCGTCAGCACCTCTGCATTGTTGCCAACCTCCGCACAAACAAAAGAAGTCTGACTCAAAGAAAGAGTAGCAATACCGCACACATCACTGCTGCCGCTGTTGACTGCTGCTGCCACTGTCGAAGCATTGCCGGAGTTATCAAGTTGTACGGTTACATTCTGGCAAACCGCCACAGGAGCCACCTGATCTTTCACGGTTACGGTCGTTGCACAAGTCGAAGAGTTTCCGTTGACATCAGTTACCGTCAAAACCTCTGCATTGTTGCCAACCTCGGCACAAACGAAAGTTGTCTGACTCAAAGCCAAAGTTGCAATACCGCACGCATCACTACTGCCGCTGTTGACTGCTGCTGCCACTGTCGAAGCATTGCCGGAGTTATCAAGTTGAACTGTTACATTCTGGCAATTGGCCACCGGAGCCACCTGATCTTTCACGGTTACGGTCGTTGCACAAGTCGTAGAATTTCCGTTGACATCAGTTACGGTCAAAACCTCTGCATTGTTGCCAACCTCCGCACAAACAAAACCTGTTTGACTTAACACGAGGCTTGCAATCCCGCAAGCGTCGCTACTGCCG
>JAGVMN010000017.1 GCA_020053795.1 Bacteroidia bacterium
AATTGGCCGGGGAGGTACCCCTTTGTCTATTGAGAACATTTCTGACTTATTCAGCAAATGTTGTCAGTAATAAATGTCAAAGAGTTGTTGATATTTTTACCTGGCTGAAAAAGGGTTACCAAATAAAAACTATTTCTTGAACTTAATCAGCAGACCCTAAGTAGAGCAAAATCGCCGTCTTGTATTCGCGTATAAACAAAATGTTTCAATAGGAATATCGGTACCAAATTAGGTTAAATAAGATAAGTTGAATAGATCGGCAAGGCTTCTTTTTTTATTAAAGCCTATCCTTTTTATTAAAGATTGCCTTTTTTAAATCTTAATTTTGGCCGCTCGGAAACATCATTTTGAAAGTCACCTTCTTAGGAACAGGAACCTCACAGGGAGTGCCATTAATCGGATGCACTTGCCCCGTATGCAAGTCTGTTAATCTCAGAGATAACAGATTGCGATCATCGGTTTTTATTGAAACAGGCAATCTGAATTTCATTATTGATACGGGTCCTGATTTCAGACAACAAATGCTAAGGGCGGGAATCAACAAAATGGATGCGGTTCTGTTTACGCATGGCCATAAAGATCACACAGCGGGTTTCGACGATATCAGAGCATACAATTATATCCAAAGGAAAGAGATGGATGTGTACGTTGACGATCTGGCCGAAAAAGTGTTGCGAAGAGATTTTGGTTATGTTTTCGATGATATTAAATATCCAGGGGTGCCGGAAGTTGCATTACACCATTTTGAAAACAGACCATTTTATATCGCCGATCAATTAATCATTCCCATCCGCGTGTTTCATTTTAAAATGCCGGTCTTCGGGTTTCGTATAAATGACTTTACCTATATTACAGATGCTAATTTTATTCCTCCGGACGAAATGGATAAAATTCGCCGATCAAAGGTTGTTGTCTTAAATGCCTTGAGAAAGGAATCTCATGTTTCTCATTTTACTCTGGATGAGGCAGTTTCTATCATTGAGGAATTAAAGCCTGAAAAAGCCTTCTTTACGCATATTAGTCATCAACTTGGGCTGCATTCTGAAATCAATGAACTATTGCCACCCGGAATTGAGCTGGCTTATGATGGACTTGAATTGATCCTTTAGATTTTGCTGCCGGTTGATTGGCTTTTCAGAATATTTTTCTGGCCAACGAGATCCTTCATATCCTTGTCAAATACATAAAGAGCACCACCGTTATCACCTATCATTTTTAGTTTGTCAAGTATAGAGCGAAAAAGGGCTTCCTCCTCTAATTGCTCAGCAACATACCATTGAAGAAAATTGTGTGTCGTATGATCTTTTTCTTCATGAGAAAGATTAACCAGATGGTTGATTGATTGAGAAACTTTTTGCTCCTGAATATAAATATTTTCAAAAACTTCGTGCAAATTTTTGAAATCCGATTTGGGTTCCTTAATTCCAGGCGAAACACCCTTTCCTCCGGCATCGAGAATATAATGAAAGAGTTTCAGCATGTGGGTTCGCTCCTCGTCACTTTGATTGTACAAAAATGAGCCGGTTCCTTCAAAGCCTTTGTTTTCCAACCAGGCAGCCATGGCCAAATATTGGGCTGATGAAAAACACTCCATGGCCACTTGTTCATTCAATGCCTTTTCAATTTTCTTATTTATCATAACTATTTTTACAATTTATTGATTTTTTGTTTAAGATTATATTCATCTTTTATTTTATTAAAGTATCAATCTGCCTGCACAAAAGGTAAAATGAATACTCTGCGTAAATTCAAAAATTATTAAAAGGTGCAATTTAGTATTTGCACGTCAAATATTATTTCGGTGGCTGAAATTCAACAAACAACTTTCTTGTTCCAAAAAAAGAATAACAACTTTGAAAATCAGAAATCAATCAACACCCTTGCTATTGGTTCATTCATTGTCCTCATGACGACAAAGCAGAAAAAGAATTTCATTCTCACAATAGAATCCCAATCTTTCATTGACCCCTAATGTACATGATTTGAAGCCAATCCTAAATGTGGTTTAATAAATAGAGATCATGTTTTCCGTTGTCATAAATATTTGCTTCGGCTTTCAGGAACAAACACTCGTCTGTTCGCTTCAGAATCGTATCCTGCTATTATTTATCTCAAATTTGCAGTAGGTTTGTCGGCAGGATGAACGGATGATAAAAGTTGGAATTTTTTTTGGTGGTAAGTCACGCGAGAGGGAAATTTCTTTTGCAGGGGGGCGTACGGTTTACGATAATTTAGACAAGCGGTTGTTCATACCTGTACCTATTTTTGTTGATTACGGTGGACATTTCGTTGAGTTAGACTGGCCTTTCGTTTACAGAGGAAGCATTCGTGATTTTTATCCACCGGTTGAGTTTTTGCCTTTTTCACCAAATTCTTTTCAGATATACTCGGATTGTTTGCGGTTGAGCGAGAGTGAAATGGAGGACAGTCTTTCCAAAATCGGAATCCCCATCAGACCCGAACAACTTGCCGCAAAAATAGATATTGCCTTTCTGGCCCTTCATGGTGCCGGTGGGGAAGATGGAAGTATTCAAGGTATGCTCGAATGGTTGGGCATCCCCTATACCGGTTCCGGCATTTTACCTTCAAGTCTTGGGATGAACAAAGGGGTTCAAAAGGATTTTCAGAAAAATCTTTTCAAAGTTCCAAAGTATTGGAGAATTCGAAAAGATGTTTGGGATCGAAACCCTGAAGAAGTCTATGACGCAGTTGTCAAGGAAGTTGGGTTTCCAATGGTTTTGAAACCTGCCAATCAGGGTTCATCTATTGGTGTGAATGTGATCAGAGAATCGAACTTTGAGACTTTTAAAAACGGTGTAGCGTCAGCTTTTTTCAAAAAAACCGTTACAGACGCTTTTTGGCAAGGCTGTGATAAAGTGCAATTTGTCAGAGATATTTCAGATATACGCGACGGTTTGGGCCTTCCAATAATGATGGATGGTTTGGAAGTACTCCATCCTGAGCAATTGCTTGAATTGCTTGATGAAAAACTCAGATTTAAAGAAAGTCTTACTTTGGAAGCCGTTCAAGGTGAACAGGAAGTTCTGGCCGAGAGTTTTATTAAAGGCAAGGAGTTCTCCTGTATTGTAATAAGCGATGACAATGGCAAACCAATAGCCCTCCCACCGACGGAAATTATAAAAGGTTTAGAAGTTTTCGACTATAAAAGCAAGTACCTCCCGGGTTTGTCCAGAAAGGTGACGCCTATTGAGTTACCCGATTCGGAAATTGAACGCATCAGGCATTTGTGTACGAACCTATATCAATATTTCTGCTTCGATGTTTATGCGAGAATAGATGGATTTTATTCGGAAGAAAAAGAGATTTTCCTGAATGACCCGAATACAACCTCAGGAATGATGCCCTCTTCCTTCTTCTTTCATCAGGCCGCCGAAATCGGATTGAACCCTTCTCAGTTTCTTACCTGTATCATCCGAAATTCTTTGCGTTCGCGGGCTATTCAGGGAGTGGCTTCACGAAAAACTTCCTTGTTGATGAAGTCTTTAGACAGGGTACTTAAAAGAACCTCTGGCTCACACGATCACCGAAAGGTTATTGCGATCATAATGGGTGGGTATTCCAGCGAACGGCATATATCCATTGAGAGCGGCAGAAACGTTTTTGAGAAATTATCATCAAGTGGAAAGTACAGACCCATCCCGATTTTCCTTTCAGGCGATGAGAATGAACATCGTTTGTTTATCATTCCGGTGAATGTGCTTCTGAAAGACAATGCTGATGATATCCGTCAAAAAGTTGAGCATTTTTACAGGGTCGAAGTCATCAATAAAATGATAGATGAAACACGGGAACTGACACTGAAATACGCACCCGATATGCCCGGATTTGAACCCAGAGAGGTTTCTTATCATGAACTGGCAACTATGTGCGAAGCGGTTTTCATCGCTTTGCATGGAAGACCCGGTGAGGATGGTGCGGTTCAATATCATTTAGAACGGGTCGGATTACCCTACAACGGTTCGGGGATTGAAAGCTCTCAAATAACCATCAACAAGTTTATAACCAACCGAATACTTCGCGACAATGGATTTTTAGTAGCCGATAATTTTCTTATTCTTGAATCGGATTGGAAATCGGATGCTCAAAAAGTAATTTCTCTTGTTGAAAGAATGGGTTACCCGCTTATTGCAAAACCCACTGACGAAGGCTGCAGTTCGGCGGTAGTAAAACTCAAAAACAATTCCCAGTTGAAGGCCTATGCCGAATTGGCTTTTAGAAAAACACAGGAAAAAAATCCAATATCTTGTGAGATTTTGAGAGTCAATGCAAAAGATGAATTCCCCCGTAAGCATGATTTTCTGGTAGAAAAATTTATAGAAAAAGGCAATGCCCTGCATTTTCTGGAGGTGACCGGAGGTGTTCTAACCGGATATAACCGAAAAGGTGATCTTCAATATGAAGTCTTCGAGCCCTCCGAAGCATTGGCTGAGGGAGAAGTGTTGAGTCTGGCTGAGAAATTTCTGGCAGGTGAGGGGCAAAACATAACCCCGGCAAGATTTAGCAGCGACCCGATATCGGCCAAAATCATTTCAAAACAAGTGAGGGCCGAATTGGAGAAAGTCGCCCGATTGTTAAACATCGAGGGTTATTGCCGGATAGATGCATTTGTGAAAATTTATAAACACAACAAAGCAGAGGTCATATTTATTGAAATCAATTCACTTCCAGGAATGACACCCGCCACCTGCATCTATCATCAGGCTGCCATTAATGGTTACAAACCTTTTGAGTTTATTGACCGTATCCTCACTTTCGGTATGAACCGCCAAAAAAAAGAAGAAAGATGAAGCAAAACATTCTGAGAATCATAAAACATTTAGCCCTTATGCTTGCTGTTTTGATCACAATGGGTGTCGCAGCTTTTTTTGCCCTCGGTATTTATACCGGACATAATAAGGAAACTGTTAAAGTACCGTCAGTAGAAGATTTGAGGATAGACAAGGCCATCCGACTGCTTGAAGAAAAGGGATTTTGCTATGAGATTACCGATACAGTTTTCAGGGATGGCAAGGAACTGATGAGCATTGTCGCACAAAACCCACAGGCAGGGATGGTCGTAAAACAAGGCAGATGTGTTTATCTGGTGCTGAATGCCGAGAATCTCCCGATGGTGGAAATGCCCGATCTGGCAGGACAAACTTCCTTTCAACTGGCGGTTAAAATGCTTAAAAGCAAAGGACTGGATCTGGGCGAAAAAATTGAAAGACAGGACCCATCCATTCAATCCGAAGACAATGAACCGGTGCTGGAGCAACGTTTAGCTGGACAATTGGAAAAAATCGCCCCGGGAACGGCGGTGAAAATGCACTCGAAAATTGATCTGGTAGTGGCAGTTAAAATAAAAGAAGGCGATACTTTGAGTGACGATGCCTTAATAAAAGAAGAGATAGTTGACCCCGAATATTAAAATTTTACCTCTAAACAACACACATCTGCCGCATTTATTCGTTTGGTGAGGAGGATATCCTAAATTTGAACCCTTTGATAAAATGAGTCAGACTTTGTTTCTTAAATCAACCTTCCTTTTTTCATGTTTGGCTGTGGCCATTGGATTGGCGGCACAACCGACCATTTTGCCCCTGCAACGCAACCATGTCCTGCAGCAAACAGTCAGTCAGAATTTTTCTTACAAGCTGTCAAAAAAAGCTTCGACCGATACTTTGAAGCTTCCTTTCTTCGATGATTTTATCTACGGCCCCGGTTACCCGGATACCAACAGGTGGGCCGACAGGCAAGTTTATATCAACAATGATTTCGGGGTGAACCCTCCAAGTTATGGTGTTGCTACTTTCGATCAACTCGATGCCAATGGAAACCCTTATCGCCCTTTTACCCAGTTTGAAAACGCACCCGGAGATTCATTAACTTCATTGCCCATTAACCTGAAAGATTCCGCGGGTATTGCCTATTCCCTCTCCGATTCTATTTATCTCAGTTTCTTTTATCAGGCTAAAGGTTTGGGTGATTTTTCTAAAACTGCCGACTCTTTTTTTTTAGATATGAAAAACAGCTTCGGCAATTGGGTAAGGGTATGGCGAACTTCGGGGGGCAGTTTGCAACCTTTCCGACAGGTGATGATTGCAATGAAGGACAGTTCATATCTCAGTTTCCTTCACGAGAGTTTTCAATTCCGCTTTATCAATTTCACCCATCAGTGGGGCAATAACAACCACTTTCATGTTGATTATGTTCATTTGGATAGAAACAGAAGAATGGCAAAAACCGATTACGAAGATTATGCTGTTTCTTCTCCACCGACAGGCCTGTTAAAGAGTTTTTCATCCATGCCTTACAGCCATTATGAAACCGACTCAGCGGGCTTCTCTGCTGATTCTGTCTTTTTTAATGTCTCCAATCTCGGTAAGGACATCCTTAACATTGAGGTGAAACACAAAGAGTCTTATAAGGGCAATGTTATCATTCTGACCAACCCGGTAAACAATGCTGCCAATGTTCCTTCATTCGGGTTTGCCACCAGAAGATTTGCCGGTTTCAAGGTTGGCGGACTAACCGGGAGTCCTGTTGTTATTGACAGAGTTTATGATCTCCGCGAGCCATCCATTGTGAACGCATATAGGGATAATGACGCCATTACTACCAAACAGATTTTCGATAATTACTACGCCTATGATGACGGCACTGCAGAAACAGGTTTCGGTTTCCTGGATTTGTTATCCGGCACAGGCTCCATTGCAGTAAAATTCCCGATGGCAAAGGAAGATACATTACGAGCAGTCAGTTTCTTCTTCAACCAAAGTGTCAAGGATGTTTCGACCGTTCAGTTCACCTTAAAAATATGGTCCGATCTTACCACGAACAAGGTAATCAAAGAACTTGACGTTAGGGGACCTGTTTATACCGATTCCATCAATGGTTTTCATGTATTTATTTTAGACACTCCTTTTCTTATCCCAAAAGGAAATATATATGTTGGATGGGAACAGGCAGCCAATTATATGCTCAATGTCGGATTAGACAGAAACTATGGCTACCTGGCCAAAAAGAGTGGTGCTAATGCCAATATCTCCTATCGGCTCGGCGAAGGAAACTGGCTTACAAATACCGGTGCCGAACTGGGCGGTGCCCCAATGATCAGGGTTTTTGTGGGGAAAGATATTAAGCTTGTTGCGTCAGTTCGGGAGACAAAGCCTTTGCTTGCCAAAGTGTATCCGAATCCTTGTTACGACTGGTTACAAATAGATTTGCAAGGAGGATTTACCTATCGGGTTTTGGCTTTTGATGGAAAGGTGATGACGAACGGCGATGCCATGGATGCTATCAATATTTCAACCCAAAGTCTGGCACCTGGCATTTATTTTTTACATTTGAAAACTGATGACGGACGCATGATTAATCAAAAATTCGTGAAGATAAACTAAGCCTTATGGACCCAAATATTACCGTTGAAGAACTCAAAAACCGCCTCGACAAAGGTGAGAAACTTTTGATTATAGATGTGAGGGAGCCTTACGAATTTGCAGAATTCAATATTGGCGGCAGGTTGATTCCGCTGGGGGAATTGCAAGGCAAGCTGACCGATTTGGAAGAACATGCCGATGATGAAATAATTGTTTATTGCCGTTCCGGAGCCAGAAGTGCCGCGGCACAGGGCTTTATGATGAAGAACGGCTTTTCAAATGTCAGGAATCTCAGCGGCGGGATGTTGGCTTGGATGGATAGGTTTGGAAGTTGATATTTGTGGTGGTTACGCTGTCATCCCGAACTCGTTTCGGGATCTGCGTGAACTACCACGGAAATAGGGCAATTAGCTCAGTTGGTTCAGAGCACTACCTCGACAAGGTAGGGGTCACTGGTTCGAGCCCAGTATTGCCCACTTAGCACCAAAGCTCTCGCTCGACTCTGACGAGTGTGTTCTTTGGTTAGCATATTAGAATGTGTCTGGTGAAAAGTTGATGGGTAATTGTGGTGGCGGAAAAAAAACCAACTGGAGAAAAAACTCCAATATATCAGTAAACATCCATCGCCCCAAGTTAGTGTTGCAAATCTTCGATCAATAATCTATGGCATTGCCATCCCCATAAATATCATTTATATTTTCCTTCCTTGTGGATGAAAACCGGTACCCAAAACTATCAGCTTCATAGTACCTTCCTTCCATAATACTGGCAAAGGAAGTATGATCTTGTGCAGTTTTCATTTGTCTTTTATTCATCGTTTCTCGTCCGGTAATTCTGGTCGGTGACAACACCGACCAGTGAAGAAATAGAGGATATTTGGTATTTGAAAGTCCATTCAAAAAAGACCAGGACTTTTACCAAAATCAAACTACCTCAATATGTTATTGACATCATTAAAAGAAACGAAAACAAAAGTGCATTTTTGTTTCAACCAAAGAGTGTTGTAAATTTGAATAAGCATATCAAGTTTATTGCTGAAATGGCCGGATGGACCCACATATTGACGAAAACAAGAACTAAACGAGGTTTGCCTGTTGAGCTTTATAGAAATGCGACTAAAAAAGAGCATTACAGATTTTGCGATCTGGTGAGTTCACATACCATGCGAAGAACTGCTATAACCACATTATTGAGCCTTGGAGTGGATGAACCTTCAGTTAGAAAAATAAGTGGACACACACCGGGTAGTGTTGAGTTTTACAGATATGTAAAATTTCATCAGCAAAACCTCGATGAAAAGACGGATTTGGCATTCGAAAAATTGACCAAAATGAGCTAATTATGTCAAAAATGACATACACTCCATATAGCCCAAACACTTACTGCCATTGGATGAATACCTATTCAGGTAATACTTCCTTTGGAAGTGTTATGGAGGGAAGGTACTATGAGGCTGATAGTTTTGGGTATAGATTCTCTTTTAACTATCAAGAGAAAGACAATGAAATCTATGGGAAAGGTAACACCACATCTGCTTTGTTTTGGGAATATGATGGAAGGATCGGGAAAAGATGGAATTTAGACCCGGTACCTCAAATACATATTAGTGATTATGCAGTATTAAATAACAATCCCATTAATAATATTGACATATTAGGGGATGATTGGTTTAAGTACCAAGCAAAAGGTGAAAAAGAAGCCACTTGGCACTGGCAAAAAGGTCATAAGGCTAAGTATATTGATGTTAACGGCAAAAAAGCAACTTCAAAAAATGGGTATCGATATCTATTACTTTACAATTATAATGGCACTTACACACTTGGAAATTCTCCAAGAGGTACATTGGTTTTATATGATCAAAATAAAATCGTAAAGGAAAGTACTGCTTTTTCAGGTGGTGGGTATTTCGGAGGATTTGAACCAGCCGGAGCTCAGGATTACTATATGAATCTCTCGAAAAAAACGGTTATGCCAAAAGTAAATCGAGTTGCAGACAAATCGAATACAAATCCACCTCCGAATTACAATATGCAAAAGATAGAGCCAGGAACTACTATTAATTATCCAGATGGCACGAAAAGGGACGTAAATTCTGATTATGGCAACTATAGAATAAGATTAATTCCTACATCTGGAAGAGACAGAGGGCTTTACTTTCACGGGAAGAATTCCTATTGGACGGCAAGAACGCATGGGTGTGTATGCGAGAAAGATCAGGACATCTTAGAATATATTTGGAATACGAAAGAAATGAACATGAAGATGCCGTTTGCTGTCGGCCAAAAATATGTTAAACCCAACTAATTATGAGCAAGCACATCCTGATTTGGATTTTTACAACCTGCCTCTTTGTGAATTGCACGGAAAATAAGGCAGGCCAGTTCGAGAGGTCACCTTATCATAGATCGATAATTGGAATTTGGATTCCTCAAAATATTGAATGGGGTAGCAACATAATGATCGATGATGATTCAATGGATATATTCAGAATAGCAAGCTTCTATACACTTTGTTTTGACAGTTCTGGAGTTTTTACTCTCTTGGCATCAACCCAAAGGCAACCAAGAAATTATGATGACTCAATAATTTTTGCAGGAGAACCCGCTGTGGACGTATACAGCGGCAAATGGGAATTAAAAGACACTTCTGTTATTAATCTGACTTACAAGGTAAAAAAATCAGGAATTATTCCTCTGGACAATGCGGTTAAATACGAGAAGCTCAAATTTGTCCTTGACAGTGTTCCTAATTTTATTTTTCAGGGAAAGACATACAATAAAACCTTCAAATACGATTATCTGAGTCTGAAAGAAATTGAAATGTTCAAGAAAAACTAATGATGTACCTTTCGAGAAAAAATGAGATTAGAGCATATAATAATCTGATGCGGTAATGATTTCTGCCTTGTAGCCCATTTCTTTATTTCAACTACCGGTTTTGTTAGTCCAGGCATATTATAAAAGGATATTAATACACTTCTTCTAAAATTAATTTTCCATCCAAATCAAAATATTGCCACAATCCTGTTTTTAACATTTTGGTCTTTCTCATGAATATGTATCTTAATCCATATTTCTTTTTCTTGAATTTCCCTTTTTCAGCAATTTTTCCGTTAACATGCTTATTCACCCAAAACCCTTTTTCTTTAATGTAAAATCTTTTATTTTCTAACGTTCGGGAATAACCATCAAAAATTGAAAAGAAAATAGTGTCACCTCTTTTATGATATCCAGTGTCACTAGGAGGGTGATATTTTATCTTCCTGTCTCCCTCCTGTGAATAAAGAGCGAATTGTAATAAAATCAAGAAAAAAAGAAATAGAATCCTTTTGGTTTTCATCATTTATTTTTTATCTAGCTCTATTGGGTAAAGCATAAACCAGCCTGTTCTTTATTTTTATCCCGTTTACGTTGTCCACAAAAGTGGTTGGGAGTGATCTATAGTAACTGTCATTTGCACCAGCGTATGAATCAGTTGCATCATAAATTACTGCAATCTTCCCTCCGATTGTTACTTGTGAATTATAAATGTATGCCCATGTTGAATTTGAAGAACGGGTAACTTTATCATAATATGCTATACGTCCATTTCGCCATTGAGCATCATGTGCCTCTACTTCGTCATGAATATCATAACTGGAATTGCTTTCCCATTTGTTATCAACAAAATTATATCTAAATCCAATTTCACCGTACTCGAACTGAATACCATGTTTGGTTTCATGGAATAATGTGCTAAAACGGTTTTCACCACTCGATTTTGTTGGTTTTTTTAAACTATAATTGATGTAAACTCTCTTTCCATCTGTTGTTGTTTCTCCACTGCTCGCGGGCTCATTTGTTTTGTTATAGACATAAGTTTCTTCCGAAGCTTTTAAAATTTTAAAATCTTTGTTAAAATTTCTGCTCAATCTTGCAAGGCTTACTATTACTCTATCTAATAATGAATTGTATTTAACAGAATCGCCTAATGGGTCACTAAACCATATTGGATTATTATTGAAACAAGCGTAAACAGAAATTGATGGGTGAGGTTTCGGATCGGTATTAAACCTTCTCCCAAGCCTCGCATCATACTCCCAAAACTCGGCAGAGGTGGTATTGCCGGGGCCATAGATTTCATCGTCTTTTTCCTGGCCGTTCATTGAGAAACGATACCCAAAAGAATCAGCCTCATAGCTTCGATTTTCCATAACACTACCAAATGAATAGTAGTCTGAGGCGGTGATTATCTCTGCCTTATAGTAGGCCACGGTTTCTAACACGGTACAAACGGCTGTTCGTTTATCACTCACCGTAACCAGCACATTTCCTAAATGATTTGAAAGCTCGAATCTCCTTGAACCGTTAGTTCTGTATTGGATTCTTGTCTGATAAGTTATGGTAGTCAAAGTACTATCGTAATATGTCGCCATTTGTTTATTCGCCTGGTAAATACCGAGCCTGCTGCTCCCATAAAGGTGCCATTCTGCCAATGAATATTCCGTTCCGGGTCGGAAGTAAGTTTCTCTCAATCCAGCACAAAGTTCATTAAAGACAGGGTCTCCCATATAGGCTTTTATCAAAGCTAAATACCCGCCCGTTGGCATACCACTTCCTGCTAGCATCTCAGTATTTTTTGGGATAATGATGAGAAGGATCAATCCAAATTGGAACCACTAAAAAATATTTGTCTATTAATTCCTGTAAATGGTCCATGTTGTCTTCCTTAAGATTTATTAACTTGATTTTGGAATCTAATAAATCAAAGCTAATTTCTTTATAATTTTTTGCAATCAAAGCAGAATCCAATTCAACAATTTTTCGTAAAACTCTTATCCCCTCTGTGTTGTAAACATATTTTTCCATAATCACATCGCTTGTTTCTGTCCTTTTAAAAGAAAATGCTGGTAAAAACTTATCGTTTAGAACAAAGATGGCGTTCCATTTTGTGCCTTTAAGATAAGGCGTTGTGACACAATAACTTCTTCGTTTGTCTTTATTAATTAAAATTGTAACAATCGACCCATAAATGAATTTAACATTTTGATCAATTCTCTCTTTGCAGAACAATTGAAAAATTTGCCCGTAATCATCCTTCATTCTGATTACCGAAACACACTGACTATCAATTTGCGTTTCAAAATACATGTAACTATTAGAATGAGGATAAGCACTTCTCTTATCAATCAGATCATTCAGACTTTCAAAATTTAAGGTGTCTTTATTTGGATTTGTGTAAAAACATCTATTTGTATTTCGTGAGACTTTTTTAGAATTATCTTTCACTTGACACTTATGACAAGAGTTGGGGGCAACTAAAATGATAAAAACAATGACCCATGCAAAGCAGTTCTGGCAGAATTTACTGATCATAATGTGTTTTCTGCATTTGAATCATATCAAGGTTTCCAGTTTTTGAATTCAATTGAATGTCGAAATAGTTTGTAGCCCTTTCTCTTATCTGTAATGAATTGTTCCAAGTATACTTTATGTATCCCGCCCAATTGACTCCTGGATTCGCTGGACTAACATAATAGATATTAAACAAAGGGTAAGAAACTTCACCGGGGTCTCGAATGTCATTATTATTTCTGTCCCAATTAGTGTGGGAGTGGCTTAAGGTATAATTCATAAATATTGCACGATTGGTGCCTTTAATCCAAAACTGGGTATACCGTTTAGCTGTTTCTGTTGCCGCACTAATGTCACCTTGTAGAATTGAGCATGCGGTAAACATTATATTGGCATCATTGGTTAATAAAGTCTTGACTTCTTTAGCTGCTTCAACATCGGCATTGTCTGCATTCCAATCATTCAAGACTCTTCCATTAGACAAAGCACCGTTACCTCCTTCAGAAGCGGAATAATTTCCCGGATGGCTTCTATAAACGAAATTCTTTATCACACCTGTTTTACCGCCGTAAGCCTTACTGTTACTCAAAACGTCTTTGGCTTGAGATAAGCTCTCAACAATTATATAGTCCCATTGGTCAGACATCCGATCTAAAACGGCTTGGTTAGGCACACCAGCTTCATTTATGAAAACCAAAAGATTACCAGTACCTGCCAACTTCGAAATTGGGGTAAATGGTTGAGATGAAGTTCCCGAACTTCCGTTTGGTGTGCCATCTTCTATTTCTTCAATAACACCGCCTTTTCCTAAAAAGTCCATTATGGCAATTGGGCTATTTGAAAAATATACATAGGTACTTTGCCAAGGGTATTCTTTCTCACGAGGGTCTCCGGAAAAATACCTGCCTGTTCTGCTATCATATATTCTTGCTTCAAAAGAAATCGTGTTTCCTCGACCGTTTATTTCATCATCTGTAGGCTTCCCATTCCAGCCAAATCTATACCCCACAGTATCAGCTTCGTAGTACCTTCCCTCCATAATACTGCCAAAGGAATAGTAATCTGATGCAGTAATTATTTCAGCTTTGTAGTAAGCAACTGTTTCGCTTAGTGTACAAACAGCAATCCTCTTGTCACTTACCGTTACAAGTACATTTCCAAGATGATTTGAAAGTTCAAACCTTCGGTTTTTTTCAATTTTGCAATACGCTCTCATTTCGTTAAATCGAACTTATTTTTCCTGTATACTTGAAGAGCCGCCTTGCAGATTAATTCTTATATTTAGAGTAGTAACCATTCGTCAAGGTATCTCCATTTTGAATACAGCTATTATTTGATTTCACTATTGGTATTGTTGGCAATTGAACATATTCTACATTTCCAAAAATATCCGTGATAAACAAAATACTCAAAGACGAATCTAAACAAAAAGACTTTGATAACTCAAACCTATAATAGTAAGTTCTACTTTCGGAATCAAAATTTAACTTTGTTAAATGACCAATAGTATCGGTATCGTTTATTATTGGGGTTCCGATAGGAACAGTTATATGTTCTTTTAAAGCGTAAATAACCCAAATTGACAAGGCTTTTTTACTGACCGAAACCGAATTATTGTGAGTGAAATGATTAATCGGATGCAGCCAAAAAACACATAACACAATTAGAAAAGAAATTATTATTACACCACTTAGTCCATATTTTGTAATCGATTGAATTGAATGACTTCTGGAATCGATATTATGATGAAGAGTATTTCTCATGTTTATCGCTTATTGTGGGTTTTCTTTATTCACATTCTTCATGTATTCCTTGACCTCTGAATCATCGACATAATCAAAAATTATTGCTGTTTCAACTCCATCAATATTGACATTCATGTAAATCCTATAGGTCACCTGATGCAACGTGACTTCCTTTTTATTGCCACAACAATCTTTTTTTGTTACAGTCATTACTTCTTCTGACTTAAAGAAAATTCTTCCTCCGTTTTCCTCAAAGGTTTTCCAGATTTCATCAACGGAACCCCCTAACACCTTTTTTAGTCCTTCATTCTCCTTTAATACCTGACCTAAAGCTGTTTTAGCTGCAGATTCTGCGAGCCAAAGAGCGACGGGAGCAAAGCCTTTATAATTCGTCCACCGATCTGACATTGGTATTATTTTATCATTTGAAGTTGTTGTAATTGGAATTGACTCGATAATCTTTTCTAAAATCGGTTTGTCAGGATTCATTATCCCTGTTTTTTCACTGAAGTCAACCAAGCCAATAGCTTGAGCAGTCTTATTATCTATCTTAATTAAACCATGATACAACACATTCTGTTTTTCAATATCAATATGGGCTTCAAATGAGATTTTGATTGGTGGATTACTACCCATTAAGTTATTTGTAATCATAAAATAAACCTGTTGAAGCCCTACAGCATCAACATAAGCTATGGGACTATTCTCGGCATAGGCATAAGGTGAATTCCTAGGAAATACTCTAAACATTGGATCAACACTTAGAAACCTTCCATAGTCAGCATTATAGATACGATATTCATAGGAGTGGCCTTTGCCAATTCCCCATATTTCATCATCTTTTTCCTTTGAATTGAACCCAAATCTGTAGCCATTTGTATCAGCTTCATAGTACCTATTTTCCATAATACTGCCAAAGGAATAGTAATCTGAGGCCGTAATTACTTTTGCTTTATAGTTGGCAACACTTAGGCTGCTATGGGCCATCAGGTTTGCAAAATTAGTATCGTTATTCTCATGACACTCGGTTCTCATTTTTCGAGTAGTGAACTGCTTAATCCGGTTGTTTCGTGGAATTAGCACAGCCATTAATCAAGTCTTTTAAAAATCAACTCTTCTACTTGAGCACAATTTGATTTTGAAACAGGGTAAATCATTGACCCCAAGGTATCTTCGAAAATTACAAACTCTCCCAATCTCGTATTAGGATCAAACTCTCTCATATTTGCGTGGTAATAATAACCATCTCCTTCAAAAATCCATATGCCAGTTTGATATTTCAAGAAATCTACATCCATATTGAATTCATAAGTTGAATCAGACATAAAGGTCAAAATTAAATTGTGCAATTTGGAAGAATCACTAATGTAATTTCCAATACTGGAGGCATGGACATCAAATTGAAAAGATCCTATGCATCTTTTTCTTTCATGAGCCATTTTCCTATTTATTAAATACTGACAGCTTGAAGTGGTTAATATGGCTATAATAATAATTGCTAAATTACTTTTTGATTTGATCATATGTGAGAGTTATATTAAAGGTCAAGCTTATATTGTAAAACAATTTGCCATCTGACCCTTCATTTGGTCTAACATATGACTCGGGATGTAAGAACTTAGGAGCGATTTCTTTTCCTATTGATCCTGAAGACAAACTCATTACATTAAATATTTCAATACTCACACCTTTCTCGTTTGGTACTATCCTAATATTAGCACTACCAACGGTTCCCGTTATCGAAAATGGGGTGCCTGTTTTTGATAAATCATTACTTAATCCTTCAAGCCCAAATGTAACTTCCTTATCATAAATCTGACTTGGATTCTTCTTGTATTCGGCTAATGCCTTATTTACTATAAACGAGTTAACGAATTTAGAACTCATTTTACCGTTTGTTGGGAAAACATAATTCTCAGGACCAGAACCAGTGACGAAATTATTTACTAATGTGGAGACAACAAATAATTCGTAATTTTCAAATTTATTGGCATTGCTTTCATCTACAACAAATGCCAATCCAGCATTAACCCAGAGATTCAGATTTTCAGCATCTTTTGAATCTGAAACATAACCTGATTCTCCAGTTGAGATTGTTTTGCCATTAAGCTTTTCTTCAGACAACATCGCATCAATATTGGTAACATTGTTTTTTGCCGTTGCCGTTAGAGAAATACCTGCAACAGCAGCTACCCCAGCAACCTGAGAAACGGAAGGTACGGTGTTATTGTTTTCTTGTTTGTTAGACCCTTCTTTAGCTCTTCTTTTAGTATTGCCGTATATGTCAACATAATAAATTGGATTGTTGCCAAATACTGAATAGTCGCTAAATTTAACTTGTGGCACTGGATCAATATTCCACCTTCTCCCAAGCCTACCATCATACTCCCAAAATTCGGCGGTGGTAGTATTACCTTTTCCATAAATTTCATCATCTTTTTCCTGTCCGTTCAGTGAGAAGCGGTACCCAAAACTATCAGCCTCATAGTACCTATTTTCCATAATACTTCCAAAGGAATAGTAATCACTTGATGTTATAACTTCTGCTTTATAATAAGCCACGGTTTCTGATACTGTGCATACTGCGGTTCGTTTATCACTAACGGTAACCAACACGTTTCCAAGATGATTTGAGTGTTTGAACCCATTCATGTATTTTTCTATATTGCAATTCGCTCTCATTTTATTTAACAAACTTCGTCCCGTTGTTTTGAAGCAACTTTCGGGTCACAGAATCGCAACCAGCCTTAATAACCCAGTCATTGAAGTCTTGAAAGAATGTCGAATCATGGTTATACCAATATCCAGATTGATCTTTATGAGCATTAGATTCAATTCCGGTTTTCAGTTCTATAATTGGAATATATTTATTCAAATAATAATTAGAATGATATTCAGAATAATCCAAATAGATTGTATCGAGCAATTTACAAAGAAGGAATTGCTCTTTATCAGGAATCGTATTCGTTGGCTCGTTGTGCTCTTTTGTAGAAGATTTACAACCCAAAGTTAGATAAGCTAAGTGAAAATGAATAAGCAACAGAATAGTAATCTTCATACCAAAAAATTTAAACTACCGACCAATACCATCTGCTCCATCACCTCCACCTCCGAGATTATCCTTGGGTTCGATTTTATTTTCAAAATCTCCTTGATTCTTAATTCCACCCTTGCCATCTGGAACCATATTTCCGCTTCCTTTATTAGCTGTTGTAATGTTCTTATTTTCTACCTTAAAGTCAACATACATTTTAAACACAGGATTTTTATAGTTATAAATTACATGATCTTTTGTACCATTCCCATCAGCGTCATAGCTATAAATTTCTAATGAAGACACTCCATCCACAGATTCTTGAACAGCTAATGCTAAATCATGTGCTGCAAAATAATCATCAACTCCATTAACCTGTAATTGAAATGATTCTTCAATTTCATGTATAATCGCTCCTGCCCCAGAAAGTAATGTCCCAGCGTTATCAATCGCTTCCGCATCATAAACATCTATGGAATTCATATCTTTGGTAGAGCCATCTGGATTGGTGCCTTGACCACCTTTCCAACCTCCAACAGTTGCATTAGACCGTTCATATGGGCTTAATAAAACCACATCCGTAGTTTTTTCGTGATCAATGATTTTGCTCAAATTGTCGTATAGTGCTTTTTGCCCAGTGTTAAGTTTAGACGCATCACCACTTAAAGATACAATACCATTCTTCACTTCCACCTGTATTGCCCCCGCAAATTTATTGTTTAACAATGAGGTAAATTTTGTAATTTCCTTGGCCCCACTTGTTACTCTTAAAACGTCACCATTCACATCCGTAATGAGAATAGGATTATTACCAAAAGCAGAAAATGGACTGAAAGCGATGTATATTGATTTCTCTGGGTCCAGACTAAACCATCTGCCAAGTCTTGTATCCAACTGCCTAAATTCTGTCGAGATAGTATTACCATTTCCGTAGATTTGATCATCTTTTTCCTGTCCGTTTAGGGAGAAGCGGTACCCAAAACTATCAGCTTTATAGTACCTTCCCTCCATTATGCTTCCAAAGGAATAATAATCCGAGGCAGTAATAATTTCGGCTTTATAGTAAGCCACAGTTTCTGATAACGTGCATATTGGAATGCGTTTATCGCTCACTGTTACAAGAACATTACCGAGATGGTTTGAAAGTTCAAATCTACGGTTTCCGTTTGTTCGATATTGTATTCTCGTTTGATATGAAATCGTTGTAAGCGTACTGTCGTAATAAGTCGCCAATTGCTTATTGGCTTGATAAATACCCAAACGACTACTTCCATACAAATGCCATTCAGCTAAACTGTATTCGGTACCCGGTCTAAAATAAGTTTCTCTCAAACCAGCACAAAGTTCGTTAAAAATGCTTGTACCCAGATGCGTTTTAATTTCATCTAAATACTCGGTGATGGTCATGGTGGTATTACCCAAAAGGTCGTTTACAAAGTCGGGTTGTATGGCCACACACTTCCGCAAAAACTCTGTGACATCATTGTATTGATACCAGTCCAGGATATTATCTAAAGTATGATAATTGAGAGCTTCCGTCCAAAGTTTTTCCAGATCATAGGCCGCCGCCCAATCAATCAAATCGGCCTCTGTATAAAGACCAAGAATAACAGTTTTAAGCTTGTATAACTGGTCAGCATCTGGTTCACATCCACTGAACTGAAATAGGCATAAAAGGCACTTGAAACATAACTGCTGGTTAGTTGTCCAGCAAGTTCTGTTTCAAGCTGAATAGAAGACAATAAGGTTGTCAGTTCGTTTTCCATAAACGCATAACTTTGCCCTGGTGAAGGTATTTGGGCGTTGTTCGTCATGGCAGCGATGTAAAAGGTTTCAAAGTCTGTTGCGTTATAGTCATACAAAGCAGTGAGCCATGAGTTACCGAACATACCCATTAAATAGGTATGAAAGGCGACATCATTATATTTCACCCCAACGACATCCTGTAAAACTTGCAATTGCGTTTTGCCTTCAAGCAATACATCCAGCACCTCCACAGAGGTATAATCATTCGTAAGAATATTACCAATCAAACCACTTTGTCCCGCGAAAAAATTTGTTGGGTCAAGTGTCAGCAACATAGCTTCCTCTGTTGCCCCGCTGATGGTGTAAATGGCGGTGCGATAATCGCCCGGTACATCGTAGTTTCCGTTGGCAGCCATAAGGGCTACAATGTCCAAATCATCCACAACAAATTCGCCAAAGGCCGTGTTGCCAATCTGATCTAATAACTGGTTGTTGATGGCTTCAAAATCGAGACCCGTTGTGTCCAAAAGCTTGATGGTTGGCATGGCATAAACCGCCATGATATTGCCCTGAGCATCGTGTACATAGATGCTTCTATTCGCTCCCCAAGTAGAATCCGTTATCACAGATTTGATACTCCGGTGTCCATCGGGCGTATAGCCAAAACTGAGGTTGGGTTTTTCGCTGTCGGTTATCCTGATGATATTTTGAATTTTGCCATAAACCGTCCAGTTGATGTCGTGTATTTCTTCTTTGGTATCCTTTATCAAATTGCCAATGGCATCATAGTCATAGTTGTTCGATGCCTGATCGTCAATATCGTTGCTGTAATTTCCGGCTGGCACATAGTCATCCACATAGTCCAGTTGGTTGGTGTTGCTGGTGTAGTAATAATCAAGCGAGTCCATAGCCAATGTATCAACCTTGTTGCCCCTGCGTTTCAGCTTGGTGATGTTGCCATTGGCATCATAAGAAAAAGTCTCAGCCCAACGTCCATCGGCACTTCCGGTGGTGTTCCAGTTATCCTCTGTACCAAAAAGACAATGCTCTGTGCGTAAAAGTAAATGCTCTGAACCAAGAAGATAACGCTCTGTACCAAAAAGACAATGCTCTGAGCGTAGAAGCTGACGCTCTAGACATAGAAATAAGTGCTCTGCACCGAGAAACAGATGCTCTGGGCAGAGCGTTGTCTTTTTTGCGTAGATGAACACCTTCTCTGTGCAGATGAATACCTTCTCGGCGTAGATGGTCTCCTTCCATAGCATGAAAGCCCTCATTTCATTGCGGTTTGAATCATTATTGGTATTAAGCCGTTCTCTCATTTCCTTGTATCGAACTCCTTTATCCGAAAGTGTCGTGGAAGTTGCAGGGAAGTTTCTTTGTTCATCATTTCTTTGATAATCTCTTATGAAAGTAGTACGAAACTTCATATACCACAATAGCTAATACCCCAGACATAACCAAACGTTGGGTGCTGTCCTCCCCAATGTCATATGTAATTTGTAAAATAATATTGAACCCCAACACTGTCACACCTGTTATAAATAATGGAATTAACTTCATTTTGTTTCAATTAACGGTCTGCTTATATTGGGGTCTCCTGGGTAGTAAAGTAACGCCATACTATCTCCTATGTATATATCCTCATATGTGTTTCCCCACGATTCATAAATTAAATTCCCAGCTTGGAATCTATACTTAAAATCAATTCCTCTCTTTCTGTCAACAACTTCAATAATCAGACCCCTTGTTTTTTGTCCTTTGTCTTTTAGTAATTTTTTATCTGATTGGTTCGTTTTGTAACCCCAAATTAAAACAAGAGTAAGGATCAGACCTAAAAAATAACCCCAAAGAATATCAAGTTTTTTCAAGGCAGTCTATTATTGAGGTGGCCATACTACAGGTGGAGCCACAGATGTATTATCTTGTTTTTGCTCAAATTCGTTTGCTTCACTTATTTTCTTAACCTCCATTTTCAAATTGCTACCCAAAACAGTGTCAACGAATTCTTCCATCATAGATGTTCCATTCTCAACCGCACCTTGAAATGCTTTTGATTTGACCAGTGTATTCATTTTTCTCACCAATTCTTTTTCCTCCTTAGTTTTGGGTGCGAAATTTTTTGGCATCATATCAGTATCAACCCACTTCTTAAACATTGTCTTTATTTGATCTGAAGTGTATTGACTACCTAAACTCAAAACAAAACTCGCTGTTGCCTCAAAAAAGGATTTATCCTTGCTAAATACAGTTTCGAATTTGGACCCCTCAAACTTGTAGTCTATAGTTGCTGATATTAGTTCCAAAGTAATTATGGCAGAGGCTTTTTTAATGGCAACTTTTGTTCCTTGTTTGAATAATGTTCGAAAAGAACCTGCACCACCAGTTAGTACATTTATGGTCCCATCGGCAGCCGCATCCACTAAATCTATGTTGCTAATAGCCTTTTTTGCATCATCGAAATAAATATAGTTTCCTGCGAATTGAACCCCAACACTTAACGTAGCACCTCCAAAAAATAAAGGAATCGCTCTTGATGCTAACCATCTTGCAGCTGTCCATAAGAATGGAGGACAATCTCCTAGAGGGTCATTAAATAAGATCGGGTTACCATTCATGAATGAATAAGGACTTTGCCAAGGCTGAACATGCCCTTTTGGGTCTGGGGACCACCAAATTACTAAACGCGTATCTCCTTCTCTGAAAAAAGTAGAAATGTGTCCACCTTTACTACTTATTTCATCATCTTTTTCCGATCCTTGATATCCAAAGCGAAATCTAAATGAAGTATCTACTTCATAATACCGACCTTCCATATAGGAACCGTAGGCGTAATAATCCGATGCGGTAATCATTTCAGCCTTATAATAAGCGACTGTTTCGGAGAGGGTACATACTGCAATTCTCTTGTCAGATACCGTTGCGAGGACATTGCCAAGATGGTTTGAAAGTTCAAAACGCCTACTTCCATTTGTGCGATATTGTATTCTCGTAGAATAAGTAATTGTAGTTAGCGTACTATCATAATAAGTCGCTAACTGTTTATTGGCTTGATAAATACCCAAACGCCTACTTCCATAAAGGTGCCATTCAGCAAGTGAAAATTCGGTTCCCGGTCTAAAATAAGTCTCCCTCAAAGCAACATTCATTTGATTGTATTCGGTTGCTCCCCAAAAGCTGTTTCTCGAGCAAATAGTGCTTATTTGTTCTCTACTTGCAACCATACTTTGCTCTCAATCTGTTACTATCTATGTAATAAAGTGAATCTGAGTCGTACGAATATTGATTCTCATATACACCGAGATTCATTGAATCTGTTTGATATTTGAACATAAGAGATACCATGTTAACAAAACATTCTTCTTTAACGGAATATCTTGGCTCTTTAGTAACCCACAAGCTATCTAAATAATCTAATTTTTCACAATCGGTCAAATCAAAGAAGTTGCCCCACTTTTTACAGTTCTGATGTACATGCTTTTTCGTGTAATCGTAATTGCTTATATATTGCCCTCTGCATGAAAACAATAATATAAAACAGACTATTACAATGGGATTTCTCTTCTTATAAATCATCAGGCTTTGTAATTATTGAACCCTTGTATCTATAAACTGTAATGATTTTAGTTTTGCCTTGACGGGTTTTGATAATAACATTTGTTGAACTGTATTTATTATCAGGCGGTATCGGATTAAAGGTTCCATTATTTACGCTCTTGACTCCCATTATTTGAGCTTGTTGTTTTTCTGCGTATAAATGGGCTCTGCTATAAGCGGCATCTCGTAACACTTTATTCTCTTCACCATTCACAACAAATGACGGTTTGCCCATTTCTACTTGAAAATAGAAGGCTTCAGTAATTTCGTGCATCATTGCTGCGTAAGCACCTATGGGCTTTAACTCAGCAATTTCATCATACTTTGCTATATCGGCCATATCCATTCGTTGTAAACTCCCAAATTGTCCGTTAGTCATCGTACTGTTGTTATCGTATAGCATGATTTTAAAATGCCTTGCGTTGCTTAACATCTTATCTAGTCTTTTGAATTCAGACGAGGCAAGAATGCCTGTCTTAATGTCTGCGACGGTTTTACCCGTTCTTGTTGCTTCTTCTTGTATTTTTGTTTCATTGAATGTATATTCCAATTTCTTTGCATCATTAATGCAAAAACTCAAACAACCCTTAAATTTATCCTCAAGTATACTTTTCATTTTTCCAAAAGAACCCGCTCCTCCAATACCTTCTCCTCCAGGTGCTTCTCTTACTTCTATGGAATCTCCTAATGGGTCATTAAACCAAATTGGATTATTATTGAAACAGGCATAAACAGAAATTGATGGGTGTGGTTTTGGATCGGCATTAAACCTTCTCCCAAGCCTACCATCATACTCCCAAAATTCGGCGGTGGTAGTATTACCTTTTCCATAAATTTCATCATCTTTTTCCTGTCCGTTTAGGGAGAAGCGGTACCCAAAACTATCAGCTTCATACCACCTTCCTTCCATAATACTGCCAAAGGAAGTATAATCTTGTGCAGTTTTCATTTGTCTTTTAGTCATCGTTTTTCATCCAGCATTTCTGGTCGGTGACAACACCGACCAGTGAAGAAAAGCCTACCATCATACTCCCAAAATTCGGCGGTGGTAGTATTACCTTTTCCATAAATTTCATCATCTTTTTCCTGTCCGTTCAGTGAGAAGCGATAGCCAAAAGTATCCGCTTCATAGTACCTTCCTTCCATAATACTGGCAAAGGAAGTATGATCTTGTGCAGTTTTCATTTGTCTACTTTTCATCGTTTTTCATCCGGCATTTCTGGTCGGTAACAACACCTTTAGGTGAAGAATTTATATTAAACCTTCAACCTATAACTTCGACTCCGCTCAGTTACCAAACTCATCAACCTATCAACCTTTATTTCTCAGTACTCATTGTTATTTTATTCCAATTATTTCCATTCAGGGCTTCAATGTATTGACCGGAGTAACCACCGGGTACCAACTGATGATTTATTTTGGTCAGTGTAAACTGATAACTCTGGCCTTCCAGAAATTCTTTCAGACTTTTGAAATCAATCAACATAGAAAGTGAATTTATTTGATCACCGGTTAGCGGGCTTAAAGCTTTCCCATCCGAATAAAACACAACTTGTTTTATTTTTCTTTCGTTGTAACCATTGGTTTTGGTTATAATAGCTTCCACCGTTATTTTAGAAATGGAAATGACTTTGGACTTATCGAGGTAACTGACAATCTCAGATCCCCCAATGTTAAAAAAATCTTGTTTGTTTAAATTAAAATAGCCGTTCAATTCATCGAACAGAAGTTTGTTTTGACGGTTAAATGAAGTGGCTAAAATGAAGTATGAAATCTCTTTAGACAATGGCAACTTAATCTGGTTGGTGTTAAATTTTGTGTTGACAAAATAGGTCTTCTTCATTTCTAATGAACGATGCGGATTTTTCTCAAAATTCTCTTTGCCAAATTGAACGATATTGAAAGGATAGTTCTTGCTGTAGAGGGCATCCCAAAAAGTAAGATTATTCGGGCCGTTGGCATTTGTTGGTATGATAAGCGTTTGCAGCATTTCTTTGATCTCCTGAACATCCACAAACCCATAGACGACTTTTTGCCCGGAGGAAGAAGAATTGATAAACGTGAAACCAATGATGTTAAATTCAAATTGATGTTTGTAGTGCCTCCACATCTCATTGATAAACAAATCCTGAATTTCGAGGAATGAAGTCCCGGTGCTTTGTTCTATGGCTTGCAAAGATTCTAAACCGATTCTGGTTTCTTTTTTTGGAGAATCCCAAAGCGAAAGTTCGCCACTGAGCAAACGCTTGTATATGATTTGTGGTAATGCATCTATCAGGTTGAAACCAATTGAGTCATTTTGATGGGCGGAGTTCAAATGAATCAAAACAGGTGTATAATCAAAACCCGCCTTGCTTTCAGAGCCATTGATAATCAAAAAAAACAAAACCAGCAGTTTATTCTTCATCAAGCAAAAGCATTTTCACCTGTTATTTCCATTCCCAAAATCAGCAGGTGTATATCATGAGTGCCTTCGTAGGTAATCACAGATTCCAGATTCATCATGTGTCGCATAATTGGATATTCCCCGGTGATGCCCATGCCACCATGTATTTGCCGTGCTTCGCGGGCAATATGAAGAGCCATATCTACATTATTTCTTTTGGCCATGGATATTTGTGCCGGGGTTGCTCTTCCTTCATTCATCAAGGTTCCTAAACGCCAGACCAGCAACTGAGCCTTGGTAATTTCCGTCAGCATTTCAGCCAGTTTCTTTTGTTGTAGTTGAAAACCTCCAATCGGTTTCCCGAATTGTTTTCTTTCCTTGGCATAGTTGACAGCACTGACATAGCAATCCATGGCTGCCCCGATTGCCCCCCAACTAATGCCGTATCTGGCGGAGTTCAGACAGGTCAAAGGTCCTTTTAACCCTTTTACGTTAGGCATCAGATTTTCTTTTGGCACTTTCACATTATCGAAAACCAATTCACCTGTAGCAGAAGCCCTCAAACTCCATTTGCCATGAATTTCAGGTGTACTGAAGCCCTCCATTCCCCTTTCAACAATTAATCCTCTGACAATACCTGATTCATCTTTTGCCCAAACTACAGCCACATCCGCAAATGGCGAATTTGAAATCCACATTTTGGCTCCATTCAATAAATAATGATCACCCATATCTTTGAAGCAGGTGACCATGCCACTTGGATCGCTACCATAATCAGGCTCAGTCAACCCAAAACAACCCATATATTCACCAGTGGCCAGTTTTGGCAGATATTTTCTTTTTTGTTCTTCTGAACCAAATTTAAAAATGGGGTACATCACCAGTGATCCCTGAACCGAAGCAGTAGATCGAATACCGGAATCACCCCTTTCCAGTTCCTGCATGGCCAAGCCGTATGAGATATAATCAAGCCCGCCACCGCCATATTCCACAGATATTTGCGGACCAAAGCAACCTATTTCGCCCATGCCTTTAATGATGTGATGCGGAAAAACCGCCTCCTGACAACATGCCTCAATAATTGGTGATATTTCTCTTTTCACATAGTCTCGAACCGAATTTCGTATCATTTTCTGTTCTTCAGTCAAAAGTTCATCAATGAGGTAAAAATCCGGATGAACAAATTGATCGCGTCCGGTATTATGTTCTTTTAAAGCGGTAAAATCTGGTTGATTCATGGCATTTATTATAGATTTGCAAAAATAAGTCTTAAAGGGCAAACCAGACTTTTAGAACAAACCGGGAAGTTAAATTTATGAACGAATCAATGAATGCCGAGCTGGTTTTGGACGAAATGGAATTCTATGCCTGTCATGGGTGGTATGAAGAGGAAAGATTGACCGGATCCAAATTTCTTGTAAATGTAAGATTATTGTTCGCTCTTGATCTCGGAGAAACTTTCAAGGACTTGAATCAGGTTGTGAATTACGAGGCTGTTTACAATGTTGCAAAAGAGGTGATGAATCAAAAAATTCCATTGATAGAAGAAGTTTGTCGTCAATTGTTAATCAAAATAAAAGCATTAAATTCACGCACTCAAAATGCCGGAATAGAGGTGTCAGTGACTAAGTGCAACCCACCCATAGGGATGACCAAATCGAGCCGGTTTACTTTAAGGGATTGATATGAACAAAGTTGTACTTATATTTTTGTTTTCTGTTCTCTATTTGTTCAACGGTTGTGACAAAGGAGAAAAAATAATTCACGAAAACAATCTGTTTTCATCGCCAGATTTTATGGAATTTGAGAATATGAGAACAAGAAACCCCCAAACAGGGAAAGTGGATCCTGCCGACCTGATGAAGGCTTTTTATGAATTTGAAGAACGTTTTGGAAGACCCCGAAATACGTTAAACAAACAACAAATTTTCCCCTATTCATGGAGACCAACCGATGATTATCTGGCAACACTAAGCATTTCAAGAATCGTTTATGATCCACAAAACACCAAAACCTTTTATTTCTGCACGGGAGAAGGCTGGTTTAATGCCGATGGGGCAAGGGGAGCCGGGGTTTGGAAATCAACCGACGCAGGTGCTACATGGAATCAACTCGTTTCGACGAACAGTACCATGTTTTACTATTGCCAGGACATGGAAGTACACCCGGCTACAGGACATGTTTATGTCAGTACAAGGGAAGGCGGACTGCAAAGAAGTATAGATGGAGGCAATACATGGCAAAAAGTATTAGGAACCGGAATGGGTTCGGTCGTTGATCGCATGGCCGACCTTGAGTTGACAGCCGATGGTGAATTATTTGTTACCGCAGGCATTTTTCAAACCGATGGCATTTATTTCTCGGAAAGCGGTGACTCAGGAGCCTGGGAAAAAAGAAACAAAGGTCTGCCTGCAAACATACATAGAATAGAAATGGCTACCGCTCCTTCTGACCCCAATGTAGCTTACTGTATCCCGACAAGCAGTGGTTCTGACAGAAGGATAACCGGAATTTTCAGAACTGCAGACAAAGGAATCAACTGGATGAAAGTGACAACTCCCGGCAATGTTTCTGATTTTGCCAAAATTCAAGGTTGGTTTGACTTAATCATCAAAGTTGATCCAAATAATCCCAATGTTGTGGTGGCTGGCGGACTCAATCAGTGGAAAAGTACAGATGGCGGCCAAACCTGGAAACAAATTGCCGAAGGAGACACCAGAACTACAAAAACATTACCGTATATGCATGTTGATCAACATGAGATATTGTTCAAAGGGTCGGACACGGTAATGTTTGGAAACGATGGCGGTATTTATAAATGCGACTTTTTTACTTCGGATTCCCCATTAGTGTACGATGTGAACAAGAATTATAATGTGACCCAATATTATGCCGTTGCCGCCGGGCCTGAAGCAAATGATTTCAGGGTTTTAGGCGGGACTCAGGACAATGGAACTTATATATCCACAGCTGATGGTATAAGTGATTTCGAAAAACTTTCATGGTCCGATGGAGGTTTTTGTGCCGTTAACCACAAAACCGGCAAGCAAATTTATACAACAACGCAGTACAGGCGGATGTACAGGATTGTAAATGGTCAAACCGACACCATCAGCAATCAAAACCTAAATGACAACAATACGCTTTTTATCAACCCCATGGAGATGGATCCTGTTGATCCGGAAATTATTTATCAGGCCAGCAATTACGGTCTTTGGCGACTGAAGAATGCCAGTACCGCAGACTACACAAAGTGGCAGGCAGCCTCCAGGCCATGGGGATCAATTTCCGCAATCGGAATTGCAGTTGACAGACCAAATACGGTATTTTTTGGCAGAGAAACCGGCGGAACTGTTTTTAGAATTGATGATGCCCACCTTACTGATAATAAATTTACCCCAATCAATTCAGACAAAGGTAAATTCCTTCCCCAGGCTGGTTATGCGTCTAATATTTATGTTGACCCAAAGGCTGTGAATCATATATTAGTTACTTTTAGTAATTACGGCGTACAAAGTATTTTTGAAACAAAAAATGCACTTAGTGATACACCGGTTTGGATTAGCGTTGAAGGTGATTTGCCCGATTTGCCCGTGCGATGGGCTATTCTCCATCCCGGCAATAGCGATGTCTGTTATATAGCTACAGAACTGGGCATTTTTATGACCGAAAAACTTGATGGAGATAATACGAAATGGGTGCCTGCAGGAAATAATTTTCCGAACTTGAGAGTGGACATGATTCGATACCGCAAATCAGATAAAACCTTTATCATTGGCACTCATGGCCGTGGTATTTTCACGGCAAAGAATATTAAAGGTTCTTATAAGTTGAATTTTGAAGAACGCGGACCCAGAAACATTGGAGGCAGAACCCGGACCATCATGTTCGACCCAAATGATCCAAGTGGTAAAAAGGTCTGGGCAGGAAGTGTTTCCGGCGGACTTTGGGTTACCAACAATATTGATTCGGCCACCTGGTATTTTGAAATTCCGGATACCCTGCCGGAGCCAAAACCAATTTCCGGATTCTATGTCAATCCGAATCCGGTCGTGAACGGACAAGCGAAAATATTAGCTTCTGTGAATAAAGAAGCTGTGGTTGAAATAAGTGCCTATACCATTACGGGTCAGAAACTACAGGAAATTTACAAGGGCACCGGAAAAGAAAATATTGAAGCAAACTGGAACACCCGCGGACTTGCAACAGGTTTGTATATCGTCCAATTGCGGCAAGGCGACAAAAAGAAAAGCCTCAAGGTGGTCGTTGGTTCAGGTTTCTGATCTCAGATGTACCAGAACTTGAACCCAGCCCGAATGACATCTAACCCATCAATCCATAACTTCGACTCCGCTCAGTTACCAAACTCATCCACCTTTACCTAAAACTCAAATCCAATTCTAAGCATGGTTCTTAGGTATGTGTGGTCTTCGGTGATCCGCACAGTTGTGGAGGTTGGCCAGGTCCAAATATTACTGTCGTAAATGAATTGAGCCCTTTGAATATTCTGGGTCAGGGCAATATTCCAGATGTAATTGCCATTTCGCACGGACCAGTTGACACCCAATCCAAATTCTAAACCGGCACCTCCTTTCTTTTCTTTGAGGTCGCCGGTGGTCCATTCCTCTTCGGAGGTTAGATTAAAACCATAACCTCCGCGAATCAAATAATATGGACTACTCCAGGTCTTTTTGAAATTGCCTTTAATTCCAGCATAAGTAAGAATGAAAGTGCCGGGAGATTCAGCATATTTGGCATAACTCAATTTTACATGGGGTTGCAAAGCAGAGTTTAGCCTGTACCCGATGGCTATACCTGGATTTAGGGCCCGAAAGGATAAGCCGACAGAAATGGATATGAAATATCCACTATCAGGTGGGTTTTTACGTGTCAAATCTCGCCCTTCAGGAATGGGTTTAAAGGTATATTCAAATGCAGGGTCAACCTGAACGGGTAACTTTTTAATAACCTCAACTTTGTCTAAGGGATATTTCACCAAGACATCTCCCACAGCCATGAAAAATACCGTATCGTTTTTTATTTCAATCAGTCTTCCTTCTATTTCAGGGCCGTTTATTATTTTTATAACATCCACGTTTTGAGTCTGGGCAATGCCTAACGTATTGATAAGCAAGAAGTGAAAAACTAACACATACCACCAGTGTGAATGAATTTTTGTCCGCATTATAACCGAATATTGAAAATAAGTACCGATAACAATTTTCAATTTTAGTCAAACAAATGTAGTTTTGTTATCAAATTCCAAATATCATGTAAGATATTGTTATTGCGAATTTAATGTGCAGAGAAAATAAATTAAACACAGTGCTTCAATTTTATAAATAAACCCATATTGTCATGAAAAAAATAACGTTATCTGCCATCTGGATCGGCCTCAGTTTAAGTATTGTTTTAACTAGTTGTGCCGATCGTTACAAACTCACCTATACCCAAAAAGTGACGGTTCCAATTTATCTTTCTATTGAAAACCTGAGAGACGGCTTTGCTTCTGAAGAGCCGAAATCACTTAAAGTTCCGGGAAAGATATATGTCTATGGGAAATTTCTGTTTATCAATGAATCTTTTGACGGGGTGCATATTGTAAACAACGCCAACCCATCTGCACCTGTATTTCTCAAATATCTGAGAATTCCGGGATGCTCTGATATTGCGGTAGTGAACGAGATTTTGATGGCAAACAGCGGCCCTGATTTATTGTCAATTGATATTTCTGACCCGGGAAATATCAAACTTCTGAACAGAGAGGAGAATGTATTCCTTGACCCGAATCTAATGCAGAATGGGATGTATTTTATAGGTAATATGGAACAAGAGGAGGTTAAAAAAGTTTATGGCAGACGTGGTTGGGATTATGGTTTGAATGACGGAATGCTGGAGGATGCGGTTTTCGTTTCTTCGAAAAGTCCGGGTACTAATACAACAGGAATTGCAGGCTCTACGGCTCGTTTTTCTGTTGCCGGAAACTATCTCTATGCGGTTGATAATACCTCGCTGATCCCAATTGATATTTCCAACCCCTTAAGCCCAAATCGCAAGGTAGCCGTTAACCTGAATCGCGGAACAATCGAAACCATTTTCAAATACAAAAACTTTTTATATATAGGCTCTACTGATGGCGTATTCATTTACGAGTACGCAACCAATCCGGCCTCTCCTGTTTATGTTTCATTGGTGGAGCATGCCAGAAAATGTGATCCTGTAGTAGTAGAAAATGAGATCGCATTTTCTACGCTTCGAACAGGCTCGAGATGTGGCGGAGGACAAAATGAATTACTAGTGATCAATGTTGCCAATCCCTCGAAGCCGGTGGAATTGAAAAGCTATATCTTCAACGAAGCCCCTAATGGGTTGGGTGTCGATGGCAACAGGTTGTTCATTTGCTTTGGAAGTGAGGGAATCCGTCAGTACGACATTTCCAATCTTTATAGTATTACGGATAATCTGTGGGCAATCGATCGAAGTATTAATGCAACAGACATCATACTGATTGACGGAGTTGCCATTGTCACCGGCCCGACAGGCATTGTACAGTATCGCTATGAAGCCGATGGCAAGCTGGTAAAATTGAGCAGTTTGTTTGTGAAATAAAAAGTTTGTTGAATCATTGGTCAAATTGATATTTGTCTTGTTCGTAAGCTTTTATTCCAATATTGAGCTACTGTGCAGATCGAATACCTTTCTGAGGTTGCGACACTGAATCTGCATAAAAAATTCAAGGATTACCCGCCGTGTCAAGGATTTTTTTTGTAGTTTTTAAATTGCCCATATACTTTTTTTTCCAAAACGAGCCAGCAAAGGGTATTTTATAAGTGATGCCGGAATTACATTCAATGGTCAGAAAACAAAAGCTCTGACCAGGAAAAATGGTTTTAGAACGAACACATCGGGTAACGCCTCATAGTGATAACTTAATGGGAGCCGATTCTTCAACCCATGTTGTTGTCATATTCCCAAAACCCGGAAGCAACATTCTTTACTATATTTTCAAGGTTGATCAGATATCTGACAAGAATGATCTATAATCTAATTGGAACAGCACACTTGGTTACTTAAAAGTTTCCCCAGACGGAACAAAATAGTTCATGCAAATTGAATTTTTGATAGATGTGGATTTGGCAATTTTAATCAAGCTTCAGGCATTGTTTCTGATGTTTGGCAGTTTAATGTGGATATTGTACATAGTGTAGTTCACATAACCCTTCAGCCAAAACCCATTGCCGATTTCAAAACTGCAACGGCATTTGTCAGTTCACGACTCACTCTTTTCAATGAATGCTAGTTTTAAAACAGTGTGCAGTGTTACTGTTGTCAAATCTTTATTGTGCCATCAGGGCTTAAAACAAAAATAAGAAGTACTCTCCCTTTCATTTATCTATCGAACGAAAAATGGCTTCTCATATTTCCTCATCACATATTCCTCCGATACTCCCCTCCCACTTCAAACATGGCATGGGTCAATTGCCCCAGCGAACAGCATTTCACCGCTTCCATCAGGGCTGCAAAAACGTTTTGGTTGTGCAAGGCCGCCGCCTGAACTTCATGCAGATGCGTTTTGGTTTCTTCCGCAAAAGCCCCGTTGAGGTTTTTCAGGGTTTGAATCTGTTGCTCCTTTTCTTCCTCTGTTGCCCGAATCACTTCTTTTGGCAATATGGTCGGCGAACCCTTTGAACTCAAAAAAGTATTGACACCGATAATCGGATAGGCACCGGTATGTTTCAGGGTTTCGTAGTAAAGGCTCTCTTCCTGTATCTTTCCGCGTTGGTACATGGTTTCCATGGCTCCCAAAACTCCGCCGCGTTCAGTGATCCGGTCAAACTCTGTCAAGACCGCTTCCTCCACTAATTCTGTCAATTCTTCAATGATGAAAGAACCCTGTGTGGGGTTTTCGTTTTTGGCCAAACCCAATTCACGGTTTATGATCAGTTGTATGGCCATAGCCCGCCTGACTGATTCCTCGGTCGGGGTGGTGATGGCTTCGTCATAGGCGTTGGTGTGCAAACTATTGCAATTATCATAAATAGCATACAAGGCCTGCAAAGTTGTTCGAATATCATTGAAGTCAATTTCCTGTGCGTGAAGCGACCGACCGGAAGTCTGAATATGGTATTTCAGCATTTGAGTGCGGGCATCGGCACCGTATTTTTCCTTCATGGCTTTGGCCCAAATACGGCGGGCAACGCGGCCAATGACGGCATACTCAGGGTCAATTCCGTTGGAGAAAAAGAACGAGAGATTTGGCCCGAATTTGTTGATGTCCATGCCACGGCTCAAATAATACTCAACATAGGTAAAGCCATTGGCCAGGGTAAAGGCAAGTTGCGTAATCGGGTTGGCCCCTGCTTCGGCTATATGATACCCACTGATGGATACAGAGTAAAAATTCCTGATATTATGGGTAATGAAATATTCCTGTACATCGCCCATCAATCTCAGAGCATATTCTGTACTGAAAATACAGGTGTTTTGTGCCTGATCTTCTTTTAAAATATCGGCCTGAACCGTTCCCCTGACGGCAGCCAGAGTTTTGGTTTTGATTCTTTCGTAAACATCATTGGGCAAAACTTCGTCACCTGTAATACCAAGCAGCATTAAACCCAAACCATTATTTCCTTTTGGCAACCCGCCCTGATAGGATGGTCTGACGAAACCTTGGCCTTCAAACCGTGCTTTGAGTTTCATTTCTACTTCCGCTTCAAGGCCATACTCACGTATATACTTCTCGCATTGCTGGTCAATGGCCGCATTCATAAAGAATCCCAGAAGCATTGGTGCCGGACCGTTTATAGTCATGGACACTGAGGTCATTGGATCGGAAAGATCGAAACCACTGTAAAGTTTTTTAGCGTCATCCAAACAACAGATGGAAACGCCCGCATTGCCTATTTTTCCATATATATCGGGTCGGTAATCCGGATCATGTCCATAGAGTGTTACTGAATCAAAAGCGGTTGAAAGTCTCTTGGCCGGCAACCCGATGCTGACATAATGAAAACGGCGATTGGTCCGCTCCGGTCCGCCTTCTCCTGCAAACATTCTGGTTGGATCCTCCCCTTCTCTTTTAAATGGATAGATTCCGGCGGTATAAGGAAATTCTCCAGGCACATTTTCTTGCAATTGCCAGCGAAGGATATCGCCCCAGCTTTCGTATCGCGGGGTTACCACCTTGGGAATCTGACTATGTGAAAGCGATTCGGAATGGGTCTGGATCCTAAATTCCTTATCCCTGACTTTGAAGGTATAGTATTCGTCTTTGTATAGTTTCCTTTTGGCCCCCCACTGATCCAGAAGTTTTTTGTTTTTTGGGTCGAGTTCCAGCAAAAGGTCATCAAAGTGTTGCCTCAAACTTTTTTCCGGCGACGCATCTTTTGCCTTTAAGGTTTCAATTGTCTTGTTAATCGCAAAAAGTCTGGATGCTATCTGGCACTGCTGTTCTACCCATATATCGTATTTGCGGTTGGTTTCTGCTATTTCCGACAGGTAACGAACACGTCCGGGAGGAATGATAAACACCTTTTCCGACATGGTTTCGCCGGCTAAAAAATGCGAATGCCATGTGTCGCCTTTTTTGGCTACTAAAATATTGAGCAGAGCCCTGTAAAGACTGTTGGTTCCTGGGTCATTGAACTGCGACGCAATGGTGCCAAACACCGGCACTTTTTCATCATCAAAGTCAAATAACTTGTGATTGCGTTTGTATTGTTTCTTTACATCACGAAGGGCATCGAGTGAGCCTCGCTTGTCGAACTTGTTGATGGCAATAACATCGGCAAAGTCCAGCATGTCTATCTTCTCCAATTGACTGGCAGCACCATATTCAGGGGTCATTACATACAGGCTCACATCACTGTGGTCGGCAATCTCTGTATCGCTCTGACCGATTCCGGAAGTTTCAAGTATGATTACATCATATCGGGCTGCTTTCAGAATATTAATGGCATCATCTATATGTTTACTCAAAGCCAGATTGGCTTGCCGGGTTGCCAATGAACGCATATACACTCTTGGATTTCGTATGGCATTCATACGAATGCGGTCGCCCAAAAGTGCCCCGCCGGTTTTTCTTTTCGAGGGATCAACAGAAATAATTCCGACAGTTTTTGTATTAAAATCAAGCAGAAAACGTCGCACCAGTTCATCTACCAAACTGGACTTACCAGCCCCACCTGTTCCGGTAATCCCGAGAACAGGAGCTGTTGATTTTTTTGCCAGGTACTTTATTTCATTCAGTTCGGTCTGGTTTTGATTGGGATAGTTTTCAGCAGCACTGATCAAACGGGCCACTGCGGTCTTATTTACCTGGTTAAGATTCTTCAGTTCACCGTTTAGCTGGATGCCCAGTGGGAAATCGCACTGACTAACCATATCGTTAATCATTCCCTGAAGTCCCATGTGGCGACCGTCATCGGGGTGATAAATACGTGTAATGCCATATTTCTGCAGGGCATCAATTTCTTCAGGCAAAATAGTTCCGCCGCCACCGCCAAAGATCTTGATGTGGCCTGCACCCTTTTCTTTTAATAAATCATAAATGTACTTGAAATACTCATTGTGGCCTCCCTGATAACTGGTCATAGCTATGGCATGTGCATCTTCCTGAATCGCGGTATCCACTACTTCTTCGGCACTGCGGTCATGACCGAGGTGTATGACCTCGCAACCAGTCGCTTGTATAAGCCGTCGCATAATGTTAATAGCCGCATCGTGGCCATCGAAAAGTGAGGCGGCAGTGACTATTCTGACTTTGTTATTGGGTAAATAGGGTGCAACTTCTTTGGCCATTCGAACAAATCATGAATACGTTTGGCAAAAATAGATAATGTGAGGGTAAAACAAACTTAAGGTTGGTCAGAAGACACTTGTCCACCAAACTGATGTCAAGCTATTCGTTCAACATCCTTTATGGAGGATATTGATTATTACAGGTAGCGTAATATACACCTGCCAAAAGAGTTCCGCAGGAATGGCACAACCTTTAAAGATATTAGAATTAATGTGTTTTTTCGATGGGACATAGATGTTGAGGAGGCATTGATTCTATCCTATTCGCCATCCCAACATGACTTTCAGACACATGCCATGTTTCTTAGGTTGATACATTCTTAAAGTGATTACTACAGCAACTTTTGTTGGTTTCGAAATCCTTTACGGAACAATATTGTATCATATTTCAAAAGTTCAGAGAATCAGAAATTAAAAAGAAGACAGGGGTAGAAACAGCCCAATTGTCATGAGGTTTTTTCAAAGATGACTCAATCGTGGTTTTAAAATCAGAACAATTGATGTTCTTTTGCAAAAAGAATTTTGAACGTATTGAAGGAAAGAAAGCATTTGGGGTCAAAAGTCACTGCAGCCTCTTTAATTGTAGCCCTCGGCATCATCTATGGCGATATAGGCACCAGTCCTTTATACGTTCTCAAAGCCATCGTTGGCAAGAGGGAAATAAGTGAAGTCCTGGTTTATGGAGGCATCTCTTGCATTTTCTGGACCCTTGTTTTTCAAACTACAATCAAATACATCTGGCTTACACTAAAAGCGGACAACGAAGGTGAGGGTGGGATTTTCTCGCTTTATGCCTTGGTACATCGATATGGAAAAAGGTTGGTTATCCCCACCATATTGGGGGCGGCGACCCTTATGGCTGATGGAATTATCACCCCACCTATTTCTGTTGCCTCTGCGGTTGAAGGTCTAACCATGTTGAATGGCTTAGCGAAACTCCCAACGGTGCCTATCGTAATTGTTATTCTTTCAATTCTCTTTTTCTTTCAGCGTTTCGGATCCCAGAAAGTGGGCAGTTTTTTCGGCCCGGCTATGGTGGTTTGGTTTTCGATGCTTTTTCTGGCCGGAATTTTACACATAGTTCACTATCCGGGTGTCTTAAAAGCACTAAATCCTAACTATGGTTATAAACTTTTAGCCCAGTATAAGCATGGCTTCTGGATACTGGGGGCGGTGTTTTTGGCCACAACAGGTGCCGAAGCTTTGTATTCAGATTTGGGCCATTGCGGGAGAAAGAATATACGAATTACATGGGCATTTGTGAAGGTGGCACTTCTGACTAACTACCTAGGTCAGGCAGCCTGGCTCATGCATCAAAGCGATGAACAACTTCACGGACGAAATCCTTTTTTCGAAATGTTACCTCAGTGGTTTCTGATTCCGGGGATTATCATTGCTACTACTGCCGCCATTATTGCTTCTCAGGCACTGATCAGCGGATCCTATACGCTTATTAACGAAGCCATGAACTTAAACTTCTGGCCACGGGTAAGTGTGAGACAACCTTCAGATCTTAAAGGGCAAATCTATATCCCGAGTATTAACATCATACTTTGGATTGGTTGTGTGTTGATGATATTGTATTTCCAATCTTCTGCTCATATGGAGGCAGCTTATGGGTTGGCCATCACTCTTACCATGATGATGACAACCGTTTTGCTAACCTTTTTTCTGCTCTTTCGGCTCAAATGGAAGAAACTATTTGTCATTCCATTGATCATTTTTTTCGCCATCATAGAGATTTCATTTTTCATAGCCAATATTCAAAAGTTTCCGGAGGGTGGTTTCATTACGGTCATCGTAGCCGGAATTTTCTTTATCGTGATGTTCATTTTCTTTTTTGGAAGAAAATTGAACAATCGCTTTGTGAAATTTGTAACCCTAGACAACTACACCGTTAAGATAGAGGAACTGAGTAAAGATGATTCCATACCAAAGTTCTCGACCCATCTTATTTATCTGACCAAAGCCAATATCCGCCATGATATTGAAGAAAAAATTATCAATTCCATCTTTTCCAAAAAACCCAAGAGGGCAGACGTTTATTGGTTTGTACACATACATCGAACCGTTTTTCCATATACGCTCAGCTATGATGTTACTGAGCTTGTGGACGACAAAGTGATTAAAATAAACATACATGTTGGTTTCAGGATACAACCCAGAACAGAGTTGTATTTCAAAAAAATTGTTCAGGAACTTGTCGCTCATAAGGAACTTAACCTGCATATCAGGCCTGATGGCTCAACAAAATACAACAATGAACCCGATTTTAAATTTGTGGTCATAGAGAAATTTTTATCTGTAGAAAACGAATTTGCATTAAAGGAAGGGATTCTCTTACATTCTTATTTCCTTCTGAAACGCTTTGGTCTCAGCGACGAAAGGGCTTTTGGATTAGACAAAAGTGATGTTAATGTAGAGCAAATACCCTTGGTGTACCATCGGATACCTGATTTTGAGATGACTAGGACTTAGGCCTGAAAGAAATGAGAACGGTTTACGTCTAAGAGGTTAAAAATAAATTGTTTGTCAACGCCATTTTTGAATGGCATTAATTCTTTTCCTTTTTGAATAAGTCACTTGGTTTTTGTTCAACGTCACCCGACGTTTTTCTTTCCTTTCAATAAAAACAGGTTCATGAGTTTTGATTGACTGATGATTTTCCATTAAATATCTGTAATATTCTTCATTTTCGGCAACGGTAGAAATTTTGGAGACATTGGAATTCATTAAGAGTTCCAGCCGATTTACAGAACAGAATTGGTCGTAAAGTTCAATGGTTTTCTTCCGGTCCTGTTCACTTTCAATGTCCTTCAAACGGTTTATTAGACTGATCAATTCTTCTTCATTGGTGAAATTGTACTGTGGAAACTTTTTAGCATGATCATAGGTCAGAAAACTGCCGATGTTTGTTATGGGAATAGAACCAACCAGGGCTGCCTCGTATAAAGTATGTGTGGGTGGAATCAGAATGCCCGGGCCGCAGAGAACATATTCAACCTCAGAGATCGCCTCCAGATATTCGGCCTGATCTATGCGGTTTAGTCTGATAACCGTAAAGCCTTTCTCATTGTTCAACCTTGTTTTAAGATGGGCCAATGTGTAGCAATAAAAAACCGGAAAATGCTTTTGAATGGCAGAGAACATTGAGAAACGATCCATCAGGTTTAATTGATTAATGTTTCCCGTGTTTCTATAAGCTTCGGAATAGTTCCCAACGATAAGCAGACATTTTTTCCTTGGTTTAGCCCTAAGTCTGATCACATCCTGATATTGTTCTATGTATTGCGTATTTATTTGGGGATGCACACCATACACCCAGTTATTATTGATGCCATGTCCCGGAAGGAAATCCTTAGTCAACAGAATTTTCTTGTTTGAGGTTTTGAGACTTGATTCCTTTTTTCTGAACATAAGGACGGCTACAAACCGGACATGTGGTAAAAACCCCGTATATCTCAGCCAAACATACTGAAGCAGACGTCTGAAAGAAAAGGGCGACAATCCGACTATGTAATGTTCACCCAGTAAATTAATAAGCATTCGCGACTGTCTGAACTCAAGGTTGTCGTTGAACAATACATATTTTTTTGCTCCCCGAAATTGCAACAAAATGCTGTCAACAACCACATACCATGGAAACAGGAAACTTACACAAACGACCTTTTTGATCGATTGGATCGAAAAATACTGATAAGAAGAAATCAAATGAAGCTGCTGGCTTATTGTTGGCAAATGTATCCAATTTTAATTATCCACAAAATGTGAATGACAAAAATTGAAAAATAAATCTTCAGACGATCAAACATCAACTTCTTCTCGCATCCATTTCTCTTTAGAGGTCATCTGTTTCATGTCGCCGCGTTTGTCGTATGGTTTTTTTATTGGCTTTTTACAAAGAACAGAATTTTGAAATGGATACGAGAGTTAAAACTAAACCTAAATTATCAACCCTCAAAAAGTCTCATAAAAAAGGACGATTCTGATTTGAAGGTCAACTTATATTTTTGCGAGAATATCTGTTGTGTCAGCCATCGTAAAGCGTATTACCGGCGATCA
>JAGVMN010000066.1 GCA_020053795.1 Bacteroidia bacterium
TAAGTGGTTCGAAAGTTCATAACGCTTCATGCCTCTGTATTGGTATTTGATGCCGTCTTGCCCATTTCGTTGTATCGAACTCATTTATCCAAAAGTTTCATGGAAGTAGCACTGGAAGTTGCAGTTCCTCATCTCGGTCGGGCATATGTTCATTCATCATATATTTTCAAAAGTCGTTTCCCCAATTTGGGATTAAAATACACAATAATGCACTTATTATGTGTCGCTCCGTCTTTTACGAAGGAATATCGATGCCAAAATGTTGAATTCTCTTTTAGCTCATCAATATAGCCAGTGTTAAAGTATTTCTCGATGGCAAAATGCAGTTTGGGGCGATGCCTGTTAATTTTTTCAACCTGCCAATCAGTGAAAGAGTCAATTTTCGCCAACAATACCTTATCCTCTTGATACGCGTAGTACCTTGTAAACGTCAAACCATAATAATAGAAATCGAGACTATTGTAATTGTCATCATCAAAGTATTTTTCCAAAGCGATTTCAAGGGATTGGTCTTCAGGGAATGATGCCTCATTAGCCTCAATGAATTCATTTAAATCATGTTTCAATGTATCATACAAACTATCCATTTCGGGAATCAGAGCTTTTATCTCAGGTTTCTCAAGGAGATAATCATTATCAACCAACCCAAAACCTTTTGATTGGTAGGTATTTGAATCTATTAATCTAAAAATGATATCTCTAATTTCCTTCTTCTGGCTTTCATTAATCTCTACAGATTGCCATTGTGCATTGCACGAAAAGACAAGCATCAAAAAAAAGCACAATAGGAAATTGCTATTGATTCGGGGTTGTTGTATCATCATATACACCATATTCATTTAGCTGAAAATTTGATGCAGGTTCAGCGAATTTCTGGGCTTCTCCTTCTACCGCATCGTCAATTGTTTCATAATCTACGTCCAAAGGAACGCCGTATTCATTACTTAAATCATTAATGAATTCGGAAATTGCTTTTCCGGCTTTTAATGCGGTTACCAGATTCTGTGTAATAGAAGTCAGTTGTTCTGGACTCAGTGAGGCATCCTTGGCCAGTTTACTCAAACTCCAGACAAGTTTTAATCCAGCCTGAACATCAACACCCAAACCTTTGGTGATAGCATCCAAAACCTCATTTTCAAGTTTTGATGCAAGCTTGTCTATTATAAGTTTGTTAAAAGCTTTCGCACTTCCCATTGACATCATAGAGATAGCTCCACCCAGAATTTTTGAAGTGACCTGAGCATTATTAAGATTGGTGCCATCAGCCATATCTTTACCGGTGAGACCCTCAGCAATCTGTCCGGCCGGGCTTAATCTCAGAAAATCAAATGCAAGACCTGCCATAAAGTTAACCCTATATGCCCTCTGCCTTGTATCCAATCCACCTTCCTTTTCTACTTGAGTAGAAACTGTCACACCATAAGATACAATGAAAAGGTTAGATGGATTGCTTCGTTGAGGATCATAAACATCAATTGTTCTTGTATGTATAGTCAGAGTTATTTCTTCAACTTCTTTTCCAGACAATTCTTCAGCGGTCTTCTTGTCATATACAACCCCCTTATTAATTTTCATTTCCTTACCAGTTGCATCGGTATATATCTCTATAATAATGATTTTAACCATCCCCTTTGCGTCAATTGCCCAAATGGGTTGGTTGCCTGCAAAACAGTAAGTTGATTGAAACGGTTGAACAAACTGTAGAGGATCAACGGATAAAAATTTCCCAAGACGCGTATCGTATATCCTTGCCCCCATATCAATAGAGTTTCCATATCCTTTAATATCATCATCTTTCTCTTGTCCCTGAAACCCGAAACGGTACGCTGTGGTTGAGAAAGTTCGCTCGTTTATGAGCATCCCGAACGAATTAGAAAAAAATGGTAGATTTTGATACCCGATTTTCACTTGATCAAAGTTAGTATTTTGTCTGTTTCATTTCGCTGTATCGAATTCTTTAGTCCGGTTGTTTCATGGAAGTAGTATGGCTTGAATTCTTCTACCGGTTATCAATGCTGTCTGACTTGTGACATTTGTAAATCAATAAGTTCTCATCCAAGATGTTCATTTTAAGTGAAAATAAAATGGATGCAGTTGTACAACATCCGTTTTGATAGATGGCTTCCGCATATCCGTTTAGGTTAACTCCATCACAATTTCGGACATCTAAAAGAAAGATTTGAATCAATCGTGTATCCTCATACAATTTTGTTGATTCATCCATCAAGATTGACTTATTAATTACAATGGTGTCATTTGGATAATAGAGTAGTAAATGGCTATCTTCACTAAGCCATTTAATGGGGATTGTATCTTGTAATAGGGGTGTTTCAATACCCCCTTGCTTTAGATATACCGAGCAGTTACATATATCCCTACCACAAATAGTAAAGACTGAATCATCAATTTGTGATTTTACCATTAATGACGAAATCACTAAACAAAAACTCAAGATTATTCTCATCTAGTGGTTGCTTTGAACATCAACAATTTTTACGCTTACCTTTCGATCTTCATCTTTCTTTGCCGTCTGATCAGCCTCAGCTTCACCATTATTTCGTTGTACGATCCTGTCAGCAGAAATACCCTTACTTGTCAAATAATCAACAACGGCTTTAGTTCTTTTCTCAGACAATTCCTTATTATATTCTGGACTAGCGTCTTTGTCAGTATAGGATTCAATCATGACAATCATACTTGGATTATTATTAAGTTGAGTCACTATTTTGTCCAGTTCTCTTCTTACGCTAGAAGCACTATTCTTTCGGCCATTTAGTTCTCCTGAAGTCAATCCAGACTTGTTATTATTGAAAAAAATGTCATATGCCTTATATTCGGTCATGCCAACTGAGGCCCATCTTTGATACAACGTTCTTTCTTGACCATTGTTCACTACTTTTTGGGGAAGAGCAGCGTGTTCCCCAAAGGCATCAACGATTGGGCCACGTTTTTTGGTATAAGTGAGGCCATAATCACTGACTTCGGTTCCGTTTGGATCATAAACATAATAATCAACCATATATGACTGCATCACAATTGCTTCTGTACTGAAGGGTAAATATTGACCAAATCGAGCTATTGTTCCGTTTACCCGTTGATAATTGACACCAGTCTTGCCATAAACAGGGTGTTCGACTCTATTATCGGGATGAATAAATCTAACACGTATGATTGTTCTTTGACCATCTGTGCTGACCTTTTTCGTGACCATTGCTACCTCCAAACCATCCACGTCAACTGCTGCAATTGGCATGTTGCCTGCAAATTGAAATGGGGTTAACCATGCTACAAAAGCAGCCATTGCATCCACACTTAGGAACCGACCAATCCTTGGGTTATAAATTCTAAAACCATAATCATATTGATTTCCCGTGCCTGAAACATCATTGTCCATTTCCTTTCCCCCGTAACCGAAACGATAGGCTGTAGCTGAGAAAGTTCGTTCATTTATCAGCATCCCGAACGAATTGGGGGGAAATGACCGATTTTGATAGCTGTAATTCACCTTATTAAAGATAGGTTTTTTGTGTTTTAGTAAATCGGTTCATTTCGTTGTATTGTACAGTTTAATTCGCTTGTTTCATTGAATTTGCATTAAAATGCTACTCTCTTAGACTTGTTGTAAATGGTGATGTTTTTAATGACATCTGCAATCCTCATAGAATCAGACACATTAAAAGCTACTCTATTCATTTTTACCTGATAAACGAAACTATCAATCACGATTTTCTCCTCAATAGGCCTTAGAAAGACCGAATTAATTCTGCGATCCAATATAAATATCAAATCCTTACCATCACTGTGAACAGTTGTTGGCTTTTTAAGATAACAGGAATACAAACGAACATTTTTTATTTTATACAAACAGTCACACTTCTTCAACTTATAATACTTTGGGTATATTTCTTTTCCCCACTCCTTTCGTATGGCAAAAGTTGAACATCCAGTGATTAATAAATAGACTACAATCATTCTCATTTTAATAGCCCTTTTTGCCTGAGGCTTCAATTTTTGAATCAACTTTTGATTTTATTTTTTCAAGCTCTTCAAGTTTAGAACTAACGATACCCATTCTTTTATCGTAATCCGTTTTATCTATTTTTCCCGTACTATATAGTGTTCCAAGGATTTCTTTTGTATTTGACAAGTCCAATTTTATTTGTTCATATTCCATATACCCAATCACATACTCAGCCTCTTCTTTTTGCACCTCAGAGCCTTCATAAGTCTTTGTCTTCATTGCTTTTCCAATTCTTTTTGATAAGTCCTTGCCATATTCAGTTTTCCATCCATTTCTATCCCTTGTTGTAAAACTTGCATTTTCATTATGACCGAGTATTTCATGAACCATTACGGTGTTAATATACAAACTCTCATCCAGACCTTTTAGAGCCTCCATTCTGTCTGCATACATTCCAGAATAACCAGTATATGCCGTAATGTATGGCTTTTTCGGCCTGTTGTCTTTAAATACACTAAATGCCTCCGTAGCCCCATGTTCTGTTGCAGGTTCATTAGTAACAATAGCCATTCTGTTGGTTTTATATTTTATGTCTGAGCTTTGCATTGTAATAAGAGCAGCCCTACCTTGCTCAGAAAGAACCATTGATGAAAGCATTTTATAGGCATCACTTTTGGGGTCGAGATTACCAGATGTAACAACTAAACTAAATTTACCATCCTCACCTTTTGCAATGCTAAGCGTCACAGTATGCCGATCATTACCAACAATCCTATTACCATCCGGGTCAATAAAATAAATTGGAGAGTTTAGAGCAAAACTATATGAGCTAATATAAGGATACTCTGGCCAAAAAGGATCTACACTAAACCATCTACTCAACCTCGAATCATAGATTCTCGCTTCAAAAGCAATGCAATTTCCGGCACCTGAAACTTCGTCATCATTTTCCTTGCCATTGAACCCGAAACGGTACGCTGTGGCTGAGTATGTTCGTTCGTTGATCAGCATCCCGAACGGATCGGAAAATAATGACCTATTTTGATAGCTGTAATTCACCTTATCAGTGGTTAGGTCTTAGTGTTTTTCTAACTCGTTTCATTTCGTTGTTTCGAACTTATTAATCCGGTTGTTTCGTAGAAGTTGCACTATTCATTCTGTTAAGTCAGTAATCACGTTCAATCACTTTTGTGGTATCGCCATTGATAACAGTATCTCTTATGATTGTTTGGGGATGTGTTGTATCGGGATTCATATTTGCATTCTTAAGCATCTCCAAAATATTGAATGGCTTGTCCATATTAATAGTGCCTTTTTCAGGTTGGTCCTTCGGAAATTCAACAAGATATTCTGTACCTTCTGTTATTGAAATATTCTTGCTCACAAATCGGACATTTGCATATCTAATTCCATGGTAAAAGTACTCATAATAAACTTCCTTATTTCTTACTGGAGCAAGAAAAAAATTAAACTTTCTATAATTTATGATATTGTAAATTTTACCCGGAACTGATACACCACTGTCATGAAAATTGAAGTGGCCCTTCTCCAAAAAAACAATTCGACTTATGTCTGGATCACTCTCGGCATATTCAATCTGAAACTTTGTGCCAATTGGTATTATTTTAAACGCGTCATAACTTGGGGTAAAATATGAAAAATAGGGTTGACCCAATACCATGAATTTAATTTTCAAAGAGCGTGTGCGACGAACCTGTTCAACTTTCCCTGTCATTTCACCATAACTGATTACAGAGTGTTTTAATTTTTTATTCTTATTAACCCCTTGAAAAATAGGTATGGCTGCAAGACAGAGGATGAATATTATACCCAAAGGTTTGCTATTCCAATTCATACTATTAGTTCGAAGAAATTACTTGTGGTTTGCTAACATCAATTGCAGTTTTTTTCTCAAAACCCAACTTACCATTATTCATATTGAAGAGTTCACCAGTATTTTTATTGTATACCTGAGTATGATCTTTGGTCATATAGTAAAAATCCGTATTCCCAAGTTGTTCTGGCTTATATAAGTAGCCTGTATTTGAAGGTGAAACAACATCTTGCAAGACTTCTACTACTGTTCCTCCTATTGGTTTTTGAAGGGCTGTTTCTAAAAGCTCTTTAGTCTCTTTAATGGGTGGGGCTGCAGCCGTGCTAACTATAGTCGCATTAACTTCAGCTCTAGCAAGTTCGTCTTTATCCTTTGATAAATTAGCTTGTTTTCTTTCAATTGCTTCAGCCTTGTTCTTATAGTTTTTCTTCGCCAGTGTTCTGTCTAATGATGCTTGACTGCTCTCCACTGCTTTCTTTGTCTGGTCAATTATTCTTTTGGCAATTTTCGCCTTTATCTGGGCAGATTTGACAAATCGAATGATAGACTTATTGATTACAAGCCCAGTAATTTTAGATGAGGCAAAATCTTTTGTTGCAGCTTCATGCGAAGCTATTCCGTTTTCATCTAAATAGGCCTGAGCAGCATCATCCCAGTTGTTTCTGATTAACTTAGCGGTTTTGTGAATTGTCTTACCATATTTAGCCATTCTTGCCATGGGCGGTATACCAACGAATCCACTAGCTGCAGCAATTACAACATCCCCCCATTCAATTTTTGATAAAGGTTGTCCCGCAATTTTGTTTGATATCATCTGCCCGGTTATTTCAACGGCAGCAGATATTATAGCACCGATAAGGCCAAAATCTCCTTTTTGATCCTTAAATACAATTGGATTATTATATGTGTATACATAAGGACTAAAAGATGGCATTTCATCCGCAAGAGGATCAATACTTAACCATCTTCCAAGTCTTGAATCATAGATTCTATATTCAGTTGTGTAACTATTTCCACTTCCTTTTATTTCGTCATCCTTCTCCATTCCACCGTAGGCAAAACGATAGGCTGTGGCTGAAAAAGTTCGTTCGTTTATCAGCATCCCGAACGGGTCATAGTCACGGATATTCACCACTTTAGCCTGATAATACATCACGTTTTCATTGGTACAAGATTGTATTCTTCGGTCAGTTATCACGGCCAAAATATTACCGAGATGATTGCTCAGTTCATAACGCTTCATTCCACGATATTGGTACTTGATACTATCAACCATGTAAGAATAATAGGCCACGCTATCCGTATGCAAAATTTCTTCCGCAAGTAACAAATTCCGCTCTACTATTCCAAGACGGCTGCTTCCGTAAATGTGGTGTTCATTGAGCTTATAAACCCAATGTTGGCTGCTGTTTTCCTCGGACAAGGACTCAATCAGGTCGTTGTAGTATTCATCCCCAAAGTGTGTTTTGATGGCTGCCAACCACTGACCCACATTCAATCCATTTAATTGAATAACGGTCTTTCGCATTTCTAAGATGGTTGCTTCCTTGTTGGAGGTTATACCTGTTGGCATGCCTGCTTTGAAGGGTACTAAATGAGGATGGATTCAGGATCGTGATTCTGATTGGTGACAACACTTTGGGTAAAGGTCGAACTATCCAATCGCATTTCACCGCTTCAAAACTCAGGTATAACCCTTATTTTCCAAATAGAGATTACCCCCACAAACAACTGTTTTAAAAGCAATATTGGAATGAAATTGTCCGAGGTTATTGATAAAATAAAGCGGAACAGCATTTTGAGCCTTCATTCTCAGAGAAATCAGGAAGGCAGCCGCAATAACCAGAAAATTTTTACAGAATCTTTTCAAGGATTATTTATCTAACAAAGGTAGAAGATTCAATGTTTATCATCAAAGTTTCATCATCAGATTCAAATTCAATCTCTGATTGCAACTGAGCCTGATTCGCTGAAATTGGTTGCTTTCAATTGAAGTATATTCGCAGAAAATTTGATACAATGGAGTTAAACGAACTGCAACTACAGCGAAGAGCTTCACTCGAAGAGTTGAGAAATCTCGGCATAGACCCATACCCGGCCGAAGTATTTGAGGTGAATGCCACCGCTGCAGAAATAAAGGAAAACTACACGGACGACAAGCTTAATTATAAGAACATCTCCATAGCCGGAAGACTGATGCGAAGAAGGATTATGGGCAAAGCCTCTTTCGGAGAAATACAAGACCAAACAGGTCGGTTGCAAATATATGTGAGTCGCGATGAAATATGCCCGGGAGAAGACAAAACTATGTACAATGAAGTCTTCAAAAAACACCTGGACATTGGGGATATCATCGGTTTGAAGGGTTATGTCTTCACTACCCAAATGGGCGAAATTACGGTGCATGTTTCCGAACTCAAGTTGTTATGCAAGTCGTTAAACCCTCTGCCTATGCCCAAAGAAGTGGATGGAAAAATATTTGACGCTTTCACCGATCCCGAACAAAGATACAGGATGAGATATGTCGATCTGATCGTGAATCCGCATGTGAGAGAGACATTTGTAAAAAGAACAAAGGCCATTCAGAGCATGAGGGAATACCTGAACAACAGCGGCTATCTGGAAGTGGAAACACCCGTTCTGCAACCAATTCCCGGCGGGGCAGCAGCCCGACCTTTTATTACGCATCACAATGCATTGGACATTCCGCTGTATTTAAGAGTGGCCAACGAGCTCTATCTGAAACGCCTCATCGTGGGCGGTTTTGACGGAGTGTATGAGTTTGCCAAGGATTTCAGAAACGAAGGCATGGACCGCACACATAATCCGGAGTTTTCGCAGATGGAACTCTACGTGGCTTATAAAGATTATTATTGGATGATGGACTATACCGAGGCCATGCTTCGCAAAGTCTGCGAAGAGGTAACCGGAGAAGCGGTCATCACTTTTGGCGATCATCAGATTGATTTCGGGAAACCTTTTGAAAGACTTACCCTGTATGGGGCCATCGAAAAATACTCTGGTACCGATGTCAGCCAAATGGATGAAGTACAGATGCGGGCTTTTTGTAAAACCCTGCACATAGAAACCGACCCAACCATGGGTCGCGGCAAGCTGATAGACGAAATTTTCGGGGAGGTTTGCGAGCCAAAACTCGTTAACCCAACCTTTATTATGGATTATCCTGTGGAGATGAGTCCCCTCACCAAGAAACACCGCAACAACCCCGGACTGACGGAGCGTTTCGAGTTGATCGTGAACGGAAAAGAAATTGCCAATTGTTACAGTGAACTGAACGATCCCATAGACCAAAGGGAGCGTTTCGAAGAACAGATGAAACTGCTGGAACGCGGCGATCAGGAGGCCATGTTTCTCGATCTGGATTTTCTCAGGGCCCTGGAATACGGCATGCCGCCGACATCGGGCATTGGCATAGGGATAGACAGATTAGTGATGCTGCTGACAAACAATGCAACCATACAAGAAGTGTTGTTCTTTCCACAGATGCGGCCCGAGAAGTTAATTTGACATTTCGTTCCGATAGCTGACTTCGACTTCCTTCGACAAGCTCTGGAACCACCGCTCAGTCACCAATCGGAATCGCTCAGTGTAATATTCCCAATCAACTTCTCCGGAAAGGAAAGTTTAACGCAAACGCTACCGGATAGTAAATCTATTTGCCCAAATAATATTTAACCCCCAGGCCGCCAGATCCCAATTCCGGATAGTTAGTGAAATTGTAGATGGGATAGCCAAAATTAATGTCAAATATCCAATGCTTGTTTGGTTTCCTGAATAATTTCTTAGGTACAATAAGTACACCGAAACCAATGTTGACATTTGTTTGAAAATTTTGAAAATTTCGGTAGTCCTGATCAAAAGTATATTTTTGATAACCATTAACCAAACACAAATTGAAGTTGATCTTATTCTTAAATAATTTAGGATAATAGTAAACAGTAAAAGGCACCGTGATTAACTGCATTCTAAATTTACCGCCTAATTGTTTACCGTAATATTGTGAAAGACCGATTGATAATGAAAATTGGTTAAAAATAAATCTCTCATAGCTAACCAATTCGCCCAATCCCCAAGTGTCCATTTTGGGTTTTTCACCCCCTCCATACCAAAAACCAACCCCGCCATAAAGATACACACCAACCGTTTGAGAATTCTTTAAAACATATTTATTTCTCAAAGAGGAGGAATCTGCTTTAGAGTTTATAGCAACAAGATTGATCAGAAGAATTATCAGAATATATTTTCTCGTTTTCATTTTTTTTGTTTTAAGAGACATTTTTTTTGTTTAAGAGAATGGGGGTTTGATAATCATCAACCCCCCATTCGTGGTGATTTACCATGCAGACATAATATTATTATCCCAGCGTGATCCTGTTAGATTGGCTCCCCATGCCCCGGCAACTAAAACGAAGAACTTACTTCCCCTGAACTTCGTTTGAGTACAATAAACTTGATAACCTACTCCATACTGATGAATTTCCGTTGCACGATTATTCCAACTACCGAAATTAATTTTTTTACCCCAAAAGTACTTCGAGGCCCCGGTTCCTGGTTGTGGTATTTGCGGAGGTGCATTAGGATCAGGAGCACCATCCCAAAATTTAAACCCGCCAAGTGCAGTTTTGAAAAGCTTGGGGTTGCCTTGTTCGGGTTTAAAACGCGACGCAACATCCCATAATTGATCAGTTGTATCTAATTCATTAACAATTCCCGACATCGAATCGCATAAATGATTTAGTCTTAAAATTGTATCCTCGAAAGGTACTCCGGTTAACCAATTCTCCATGGCTGACAAACTTGAAAAGGTAAAAATTGATGTCGAGTCGTAGTAATAATGATAAATGGCAAACTGAGAATTTGAGGTATCAAGTTCTCCAATATCAACCAGTTCTCCATCCAAATATTGATTCATTTCAGCTATAACCATAGATTCCGTCTGATCAATTGACGGCACATTCTTTTTGGGAGTTATGCTCTCGTTGCTCTTTTTGCAACTCGCATAATAGAACACCGACAGTGTCAGCAACATTCCGGTTGCCAAGGTAGTTAATTTCTTGGTCATGATTTTTTTTATTTAGTCAAATAATTCTTGCCTATTTTAAAAAGGATACAGGCACCTTGTAACATTCTGTTGAATGCTGAGATCAAACCAAAAGCTAAAAAAGGGATATAAAAAGGAAATTGTGTATCCAAAAAATGGATATAGCTTGGAAATCAATTGGATTTATATCACCTACCTTTACCCCTTCTGGTAAATCCAAGACCTCATGCAACACAAAGTAACAGACCCGAAACAAGTACAAATAATTCTTAACAACATCCTGAGATTAAGGGTTGCCAAAGGAATTATGTCCAAAACGATGGCCTACGAAATTGGATTGTCGCCAGGCGAATATTCAAAACTCGAAGGCGGAAATAAGCATAATTGGGAAAAATGGTGGGATAAAATTGCCGATGTGCTTGGAATGGACAAATACCTTTTGATGATGCTGGAGTCAGAAAAACCCGATATAATATTAAGCCCAGAAGTAGCCATACAAAGTGAAGATTTAATTCAATTATTAAAGGCTTTGGATGAAAAAGATAAAGCAAAAGAGGTCATCATTGAACTGCTTAAAGCGGAATTGGCATATTGGAAAGCCAAATATTACAGGGAAAAAGAAAGGTTGATAAAATTAGAAATTGATATGGAAACAACTAAAAAAATTTCAAGTACTGACAAAATAAAATCAAAAAGACCTTTAAGCCCTGCTATTGTAGGGGGGGGGTAAAAATGCCGTTTAACTTCTCGCGTTTTTTTCCAATGGATGGTATTTCTTTAACGAACAAAATTCAAATTAGTATCAAACATTTTTCTTGCGAAGTTGGCCTTCCGTCACCATCGACTTTAGAAGGCGATAGAGCAGTTCTTTTATACCAATGAAAGTCTTTTGCAAGTTGATTGAATAGACCGATTAAATTGGTTTTTACTTAATCGTTAGTTTTATCTTTTCCGATTCTTACATTTGACCAATGTTAGATTTAATCTTTTTAAAATAATGAAAGCACTAAAGATCATTGCGGACATACTGCCCGTGCCATCTAATGGAATGATTCTCGTGGCCTTTTTCTTCTCTTTTTTTGTGGTGAAATGCAATGATACCTCTATCATGAGCGTCGAAGGAATTGATCTGGTAGTCGGCTCTACTTATGACAAGGAAACGGATATGAAGGATATGTTGAAGGGATTTGAAACCTTCGGTGGTAAGGATAATAAAACCGAAGAAAGTGATAAAAAAGGAAGCGAACCAGGCCCCGGAAGGTAGATTTATATGATGATTTCCGGGGCGTATTGTACCTATTAAAGAGTGGTTGTCAATGACAGATGCTGCCGGGTGATTTTCCTAA
>JAGVMN010000002.1 GCA_020053795.1 Bacteroidia bacterium
CGATTGTTCACTTAGCCGGAGAGCCTATTTTTGGCAAAACATGGACGGCAGAACAAAAGAAAATCATTATCGAAAGTAGGGTAGAGGGTGCAAAAATTTTATTGGAAACTTGTAAAAGACTGAATGTAAAATTGAATCATTTCATCAGTGCCTCTGGCATTGGATATTATGGCAACGGGGGTGATGGATGGTTAAGCGAAACTTCGCCATCTGGCCATTCTTTCACTTCAGAAGTATGTCAACTTTGGGAGAAGGCCGCCACAAATTTTTCAAACATTCGGGCTAAAGTCAGCGTATTGAGGATAGGGATTGTACTTGCAAAAAATGGCGGTTATCTGGCCAAAATGCAACAAAATGCTAAATGGGGACTTCTTACTTCATTGGGCAGTGGGAAACAGTTCGTCAGTTGGATTCATATAAATGACTTAATCAGAATTGTTATGGATTTGATTCAATCGAAACTTGAACCGGGAATCTATAATACCGCATCTCCCAATCCTGTTACAAATAAGGAAATCACCAATGCATTGGCCAGGATATGGCATAAGACTATATTTCTTCCTCCGGCACCGGCTTTTGCCTTGAGACTATTATTGGGCGAGAGAAGCCAGGCTTTGCTTGACAGTCAAAAGGCTTCTTCTGAGAAACTGAAAAATGGAGGATTTCGGTATGAATTTGAAAAGATTGAGGCAGCTTTGAAGAATATCTATAGCTGAACATTTTTTCGCTTGCCTGAGACTAATAAAATGCTTTGTTATTCGTTAAAAGCGTTGGGTAATTAATTAGGACCATCATAACCGTTATTAGCACTACATCTTAATTTCACTTCACTCAAAATCTGATCTTGTGAATTTTAAAAAGATGGGATTATGAAAAAAAAGGGATTTCTATGGCGAAAGTATTATGGCGGCATGATAGCCCTGAAGTAATTTTTGATTTACAAACTGAGAAATTTTGTTAATACAACTCTTTTAGTGATAATCATTACAACTTCCTTATATTCTCAGAACGAAAACGGATCAAGGTTATCCCTGCAGGGTTGAGTTTTAAACTAAAAGCTGACACGGGGACAAATCATCTTAAGGGAACAAAAGGAATCCTCACCACACAGATAACCTTAAGCAATATTGATTGACATATAATCAGAAATATTGAGAGTTGCCATACCGGTCAAGGTCGAGGTCAGGGGCAGCGGTTGATGAACTTTCATAGTGTAACAGAAAGTAGTTTTTCCTGTAGCGACAACAATTGAGATAACTCAGAACAGATAGTCACCATCACCTTCAAATAACCCAATCACCGTGATTTACCGATAGTTTCAAAGGTCTTGTTGTGAATTGTGTACGGTTTCCGGGATTTCTGACTCATCTGTGAATAAATTCAAATTCATTAAAAGAGAAGCAGATGTATGTTTGCTCCTACTAACTAACCAATCAATCATGAAAAGAGTTATTCTTCTCGTGAGCATACTTCATACATTGTTTGTTGCAAAAGTTCAAGCCACAATTACTGTTGTCAATGGAATGTCTCATGAATTCGCTGTAAATCGAAACCAGAGTTACGAAGGGCAAATTGTCATTAAAAATTTATCAAAAAAGCCGTCAAGGGTAGTTTTTTATAAAACCGATCTTCAACATAATTGTCTGGGCGAAACTAAATTCATTTCAAAAGGGTCGCATGATCGCTCGTGTGTAGAATGGATAGAATACAGCAACAACGAGATGATGATTCCTGCCGAACAGGAAGTGAGTGTGGTCTATTCATTAAAGGTGCCCGATAAGGAAATGAATGGCAGTTTTTGGGGTGTAATAATGGTCGAGGAATTGGAAAGTGTAGACACCAGTGACAAGAGGAAGGGCATTAAGGTCCGTTCTAATGTCAGATATGCCATTCAGGTGATAGGCAATTTTTCAAACAATATATTGAAAGACCTTAACTATGGAACCATTGGAATGGATACAATTGATAATGAAGAATACCTCACAATTAATGTAGATAACACGGGTAATACACTATTGAAACCGGTTCTGATTCTTGAACTCTATAACGATCAGGGCGAAACAGTTAAACGAATAGAACTGACTATGCAAAAGGTGTATCCGGGCAATTGTAAAAAGTTTCAGGTACCGCTCAGTGGTGTTCCAAGGGGTAAATTTACAGGGGTACTGGTAGCAGACTGTGGTGAGAATAACATATTTGGGCTCAACCTAAATCTTGATTTCTCCGAAAAACGTGGTTAAAAACCTCTGTTTAGTATTTCTCCTTATTTCCTTTGATCCTCTTTGTTCACTCGGTCAGGGGATGCGGGTTGATGTCGTCAAGGACATAGATCTTCCCGTTAATCCTTCCGCCTCACAAACCATCATACATAAATTGAGTAATGATCAGGAAAATGCTTTTCCGCTAAAAGTAGAAACGGAGTTGCCCCAGCAATTGAAGCTATTATTATGCCCAAAAACGATGCTGATTGATGGTGGATCAAGCAAGAATTTATTGCTAACTTTCAGTATTCCAAAAAACGCCAAAGCCGGCGGTTATGAAATAAAACTGGTACTCAGAGATTCGAGCGATAACATTTTTTATTCTTACCAAAAAGAAATCAGAGTGAAACGGGTTACACTGATAACGGCCAGACATCTGAAATCTGCAGTTTACGTAAGAGGGGGTGAAAAGGCAACCATGACCTACCTCGTGTCTAATGAAGGAAATGCCGAAGAACGGCTGACGTTTTCGAGTAAATTTGCCTCTGTTGATGGCTCGTCAAATGTCGTTTTATTGCCTGACAGCAGTATCACCATAACGGTTTCCGCCCAAACACAAAAGGAAATCCTGATGCCTGAAGATGTTTCTCTTGATCTTAGGATATTGAATGAACAAGGGGTTCAACTAAAATCAGTTCAAAAGTCAATAACGGTTTATCCAACAAAATCAATAAAGAATGATCCGTTTGTTCGTTTACCTTTGATGGTTTCAGCCAGTGCACTTGGAAGAAAATTGGGCGATGAGAAATTTATGACCACATATCAATATCAGATTACTGCTGATGGCGGAATTGACTCCAGCGGGAAGCATCGCATTGATTTTATGTATCGGGGTCCAGACCAAATAAATGTGGCCAGAATCGGCACCTTTTCGCAAAAGTATATTGGTTACAGCAATCCAAGGTTCAGCGGTTATGTCGGCGAAAGAACCTATTCTTCATCCATACTCACGGATATGTTTCGATTCGGAATCGGCTCTGAATTGAGATACAATGGCAAGAAAATACAGTTTAAAAGTTACTACGTAAAACCCAGATTTATGCCAGATATAAAGGGTGTGGCCAGCCTGAGCGGGCAGTATGCCGTTAGCAGGTTCAGCAGCACCAATTTTAGTTTTGTTCGAAAACAATTGTCTGACGGGAAGTCAATTGGATTGGCCGGGGCGGGATTTGGGTTCAACAATGGCAAAAACTTCAAGACAGATATGAGTATGGCCACAAGCCTGAATAATCATTTTTCATCCCCCGCTTATCAAGGAAATCTTGAGTGGGGCATTGGTAATTTCAGGGCTTCGGGTAATGCCTTATATGCTTCAAAAGATTTTCAGGGGTACTTTTCAAACACCCTTTTTTTAAGTCTAAATACGGGATATAGCTATAAGAAATTCCGGCTTTTGGCGGGCTGGGGATTTAACGATGCCAATCCGGTACAGGACACAGTTTACGGTGTGGCCCCTTATTCAAGTTCTATTAGTTTGGGTATTGGATTCAAGCCAACAAAAATGGCTTCATTAGTTGTACAAGTCATCAAAAGAAAGAAGGAAGACAGATTTGAAAATAAAAAATTTGATTACGAAGAGGATTTTATCAAATTAATTGCTTCACGCAACTGGAAAAAGACAGGGCTTTCGGTCAGTTCTGAATGGGGTAATACCCAAAACTTTCTGCTGAAAGATAGAGGCGGTGTTTCACGCAATTCTGATGTTCTGTTGAATTTCAATTACAAGAAATCTGAAAACTTCTCTTTCAGCATCTTTTCTCATTTTCTCCAAACCAACAGATACACTGTCTCAAAGCAAAAAATTCTTCTGTATGGGTCAACCATTTCCCTGAGCTTAAAATCAAAGATTCAGTTTAATTTGCAATATCAAAACAACTTTTTGATTGAAGAACTTTATAGTGACCGGAATTTATTTGATGCCAAACTGAACTACCAGGTCAACAAAAAAACATCATTGGGCTTATATTCGAATTATGCCATTCTTTTTGGAAAGGGGCAGCAACGAGATTTATACAGCCTTATAACACTGAATCGAGAAATTGGAATTCCGGTAGCCAGAGTCATGACATTCGGAACCATTGAAGGGTGCATCATACACAGGGGAAAAGGGAAAATTGAAGGAATCATTCTTTTTTTGAACGGAAGCTCTGCGATAACCAATGCCGAAGGTAAATTTGTATTTAACAACATAAAAGCAGGCAAGCACAAACTGGCGTTGGACAGAGGAAGTCTTTCTTTGAATGATGTTACAGAACAGACGATGCCTTTTGAAATTGAAGTATTTCCGGCAACGGTCAGGAAGATAGAAATTGGTATAGTTACCGCATCAAGAATTGATGGATTGATTCGAATTGCTAAGGGAACACGCTTGGTTAGAGCGTCGGGCAATGAGTTGAAATTGCCTCAGGTAGTAATTGAAATATCTAACCAAACCCAAACCATATTAACAACCACGCAGGGCGATGGTAAATTCAGCTATATGGGACTTACCCCGGGAAGTTGGCAGGTAAGGGTTATTCAAACCACATGGAAATCTGATTTCATTATGGAGACAGACCACTATACAATTGAATTGGAAGGGGGTAAATCTTCAGAAGTGACTTTTGAATTGAGTCCTAAAATCAAACAAATAAAATACAAAGAAGCCAAAACAATAGATATCGGAAAATGAAGAGAAAACGCAGTTTTATGTTTTTGCTGGCTTTGGCCTTTTTGAATGTCAAGGCACAAGAATGGACCGATGAAGAAGAGCATCCTGTGAATGTTTTTTTATCAGAGGCAGCATTATTAAATATACAGCCAAACAATAGTGATATCGTATTTGAAATGGTACCTCCGGCTTCTGCTGGGGATCCGCCGGAAGTGATTATCAACAGTAAAGAGGGGAATACGAAGTGGCTCAATTACACGAATGCTCTGGATGATTTCAGAAAGGGTCGGAACATTTTTGTAGAAATTACAGATGGAAAAATACCATCGGGCTTAGAACTGATGATAATTGCAAGTGATTTTACCGGAAAGGGTTTGGGTCAACACGGAAAATCGGTTGGGAAAGTGAAAGTTACTTATGCTCCGGTTTTACTTATTTCTAATATTAAAGGATGCTATACCGGTGTGGGTTCATCAAACGGACATCAGATCACCTATTACGCCATTATAACAGATGCCGCGTTGCTTAACCCCAAAGAGGAAGATACCATAGAAATCAGTTATACGATAACAGACAATTGAGATGGAAGGCAAAAAAGTTTTTACTGCTGGTGTTTTAATTTTATCGGTGACGATAGCAATGGCCCAGAAACTAAAGGTAAATGGGCGATGGAATGTAACATCTATTTCATATATAGTTGAACCGGGTAGCGATATACAATCTGTAATCACAAGCAAAAATGATCAAATAGAACTCAGTATTACTGAAAATCTGAACAAGAATAACTGGTATATTCAAATATCAAAATCTGATGTTGACTGGAATGACAGGATTGAAATCTGGATAAAAAGATCTGTTAACGGAACTGGAAATGGAGAAGTCTATTCAGGAACAACTTTTCAAAAGATCAACAATATTCCGATGAGTTTCATTAATGGTAAAAAAGCGGTTAATAAAATACCTTGTCAATTGGAATTAAGGAATCTTTCAGTGACTATTCCTGCGAGAGATTATACCACCAATATTGTTTATACGCTCTATGAGAATTGAATCAAAATGAATGAGGTTTTAACCTTCTATTCGTGCTTTGCTCAGCGTCATTTGTTCTTCTAACGTCCTGGAATCTGTGTTTACAGTCTCTATCCAAACATTTCCGGATTTACGAAATATCTGAACATGCAGGCCCAGTTTATCTCTGAAAAAACCTTCAACTTCAGCCACTGTCTGACTTTTCTTAACATCCAACGGAAGTTCAATATGAAACTTGCGAATCTCCCATAAGCAAGGATTATGTGGAATTATTTCCGTTTTGGAAGAACCCACTCCATCAGCATGTGCATTTTTCACGAATTCAATTTTAAGGCCTGGGAAAGCTTTCTTAAAGACTTCCTTTACCTCCTTAATCCTAAGGTTATCCGTAATATTAATGTGCATTATTGGTCAAAGTACCTCAGCCAAAAAATGGGTGACTTCGTGTTTCAGGTCCCCGTAAATTTTAAGGAAGGTGTCCATCCTTTCTCTAAGGTCAGAATGGTCATCAGTTTTTCTATGATCGGTGGCAACATTATTCGACTCCACCATATGAGTCAGTTTTTTTCGGTCGGCTTTTATGTCATGTCTAAGTATGTCTATAACTTCTTTCTCCCTTATAAATTGATTTTGAAGATGCTCCAGAGGTGCTAAAACGGAGTCATGTGTATTCTTTAAAGCAACTTCTCCTAAGCGATTTTCAAAACTGGCAATTTCATCTTTGTAAAATTCGAGATCTTTGATCCATTCGTTGTGTTCAGCATGCAATGTCGTTAGATACTCTTGGTTTGTATTCATAGTTTTAACTTTTAGTGGTTAATGAAATATGATTATTGGTGTTTTTGTATGGGTGACAACGTGTCGGGTTACACTCTTGTGAAAAAGGTCCTCGAAAAAACCACGGTCACCTGCCCTCATGGCCAGCAATTCAATTTGTTGTTCTTCAAGGTATTTTTCAATACTTGCCGCAATGGATGAACCATTCAAAGGCACAAAATGAATTCCTTTTGAGGTTTTTGCAATTGTATCGAGTACTTTTTGCTGATCACCGGTCAGTTCTTCTTCCTCTTTCAAAACATGTAGCAGGTGTATTTTTGGTTTAAATATATTCGTAAAATCTAAAAACCAACGAAATTTTTCTTCATCATCATGTTCAAGACGTGAAGCAAAGGCTATCTTTTTAAATTTATGAAAACCGGCACCCGACGGGATAACAAGGAGGGGTCTTTTCATCCCCTTCATTACATTGGTTGTTACGCCCCCCAAAAGATTGTCTATTGCATCACCACTGCCTTTGGTACCCATTATCACCAGATCTACTTTCATTTCATCTGCCTTATCGATAATAAGGTCACGGGCAAAACCAAATTCAACAGAAGTTTTAATGTTTTTCAGAAAATATCTTTCTTCGAGGTCTTTTTGCAAAGCTTTGATTTGAATGGTTGATGCTTTACGCATTTCTTCCATGGCACTTTCTAAAATTACGACAGCCTCCTGCACATCTACAGCCGGAACATGCTGAGCATGCAGCAGAATGAGATCGGCTCCGGTAAACTGAGCGACTTCAGCCGCAAAATACATAGCCTTGTTGGCGTTATTTGAAAAGTCAGTTGGGAATAATATTTTGTTCATATTTATTTACAGGTCAAATATAATAAACAATAATTCGATTGAGAATTTTTGAGGATAGAAATTGAGGTCAGAATGGTTTCTTGGCATCATCCTGACCCGATAATAATTCCGGTGTCCAATCCAACAAACCGTTCCTGAGTATATAAACATTGAGAAAGCCCATTCCCTGAAGTATCCTCACCAAAGAATTGCTTCTAAGGCCGGTATTACAATATAAAAGATAGGTTGCTGCCGGATTGAGTTCTTTTAAAAGACCGTAACTCCCAAACTGCATTATATCCAGATTGCTCGCATTTGGAATATGCCCACGTTCGTAATCTTTATTATCCCTGACGTCAATTATATTAATATCACTTCTGTTGTTAAGCAATTCCATACAATCCTTAGAGTTAATAAATTCAATCATTTCGGACATTCTAATCATTTGGGAACCTTGCCACAACGCCATCTTTCATACAAAAAAAAAGTCATAAGCAGACCTTTCTTCTGCTAATTAAGCAGGGTCATTTGTGATACCTCTCAAAGGTCTGACCTAACTGTTCTTTGCGAAATGACCTGTATCAATCAGGTCAATGATAAAAATCACTTTTAATATGGAGCTTTTCTCAACTTTTCGGGTTGTAATACAATAATTTCACTTCCCTTTATATCAATAAGTCCGGCAGATTTAAATTCGCTGAGCATTCTGATGGCTGATTCGGTTGAAGTGCCAACGATGCTGGCCAGATCATCTCTTGAAATAGACATGCCAAAAGGTTTCCCGTTGCCTCCACCGGTAGCATAAGTGTCTTGAAGTCTGATTAAAGCATCTGCAACTCTTTTCCTTACCGTGTTATATGCCAGTTCCAGCAATTGCTTTTCTTTCTGAAATATGTTGTTTGACATGAGCTTGATAAAAGCCGATGCGACATCTTTTTCGCTAAATATTAATCGGAGGAAATCTTCACGCGGAATCAGTCTTATTTCAGATTCTTCCAAAGTTTCTGCTGAATCTATTTGCACACTGTCCTTTAGAAGTGCCTCATAAGCAAAATAGTCTCCCTCTTTCAAAAGGGTGGTGGTTATTTCTTTTCCTTCATGATTTACCCAGTATAATTTTATTTTTCCACTCACGACTTGATATAGATAAAGTGGTTTATCGCCTTGTTGAAAGATAATTTCTTTTCGCATTACATGCCTGCAAACGGATTTGTCCGTCAGTTCCTGCAATTTGTCAAGACCGTGAAGGGTTTCCAAAATACGGTTCCATGCGGTTCCTGAATCACCGGCTGAAAAATCCTTCAGTCGTTTGCTTTTTTGTAAACGCATATCAATGGCCTGCAGCAATACCGACTCTTCAAATGGTTTGGTTATGTAATCATCTGCTCCCAGATTCATTCCTTTCCTTACATCTGTACTTTCTGTTTTAGCCGAAAGATAGACAAATGGAATCATTGATGTTTCCGGCTGTTGTGTAAGAATTTGAAGTACCCCATATCCATCCAATCCTGGCATCATGATGTCACAAAGTATGAGATCGGGGATGTGTTCCAATGCCAGTTTAATCCCTTCCTTACCTTCGGCTGCGGTTAATACCTGATAGCCGTAAAGACCGAGAAGTTCTTCCAGATTCTCTCTTACCTCAAAGTTATCTTCAATAACCAGAATTTTTGCTTTTGTCATATTTTTTATTTTTCAAATAAAACAATAAAAGTAGTCCCCTCTCCTAAAACGCTTTCGAAATTAATTCTTGCTCCTAATAATTCGATGTATTTTTTTACAATATGCAAACCAAGTCCGGTTCCACTGATGTTGCCGGCATTTGATGCCCTGAAAAATCTACTAAAAATCTGATGAGATTCGCTGACAGGGATGCCAATACCCTGATCTTTTACCCCTATTTGAACTTGTGAGTGATGGTTTGAAATGGATATTGTTATGTCTTTACCTGTATCCGAGTATTTGCTTGCATTTGAAATAAGGTTGTTCATCACATTTTTAAGGACATGCCCATCAGTTACCAATTCTATATTTTCGTCTTCGATGTTTAGTTTGAATTTTTGACCCGTTTTCAAATTGCCTTCCATTTCATCGGTTATTTCCCTTATGAACGGCACCAGTCTTACAGGGCCCTTTTTGGTTTGCAAAATTCCATCGTTGAGTTTTTCAAGGGAAATAAAATCCTCAAGAATCATGTTCAGGTTGTTAACGTTTGATTTTATTCTATCTACGTGTTTCAACCTTTTGACATGTTCAAGTGTGTCTTCATATTTTTCAATAAGTGTGGCCGAACTCAGTATGGTACTAAGCGGGGTGCGAAACTCATGAGATGCCATGCTTACAAATCTTGATTTCAACTCATTCAGTTCCTTCTCCTTTTTCAAGGTTCTGTAAATTTCTTCTTCGGCATTCTTTTGAGAAGTAATATTTGTTTCTACTAAAAGTATTTCACTCACAGCCCCGCTCTTGTCGTGAAGTGGAACAGCCCTTAATATGAAATAGGATTCTCCATGTCTGATTTCAAAAACGCGATAGTCTCCTTTTAACACCAGGTCCAAATCTTCTTGAACCTCCGTTTGAAAGGCAATTTCAATAGTATCTAAATAGCTTGTTCCAATTAGAGCGGTTTTATCCAATCCTCTGTCCCGAAGACCTTTGCCGTCAACAAAAAGATAATTGAAATCAGTGTCAATAACGTTGATGGTTCCATTTGGAAAATTACGGGCAATGGCTTTGTATAGTTCCTGACTTTCGAGCAAGGCTTCTTCAACTTTTTTGCGTTGTTCAATTTCCTCATGAAGCCTCTGGTTTGAGCTGTGGAGTTCCTCGGTGCGTTTTTTTACATGATTTTCAAGACTGGATGCATAGTTCTTCAATCGTCGTTCAGATTCTTTAATTACCGTCAAATCATGAATGAAACCTACAAACCAATGTTCATCATTGTGTTTTAATTCACTGATAGCCAAATCAAACGGAAAAAGAGATCCGTCTTTCTTCAGGCCCTCAACCTCTCTACCAATACCGATAATATGTTTTACCCCGGTTTCAGTATAGCGTTTAATGTATTCATCATGTTTTTCCGAGTGAGGTGAAGCCATTAATTTATTGACATTTCGGTCAATTAATTCGTCTCGCTCATAACCAAATAATTTTAAAGCTGCCGAATTCAGTTGCTTAATGATGCCCATGGAGTCAATCATTATTACTCCATCAATGGCATTTTCTATTAGGGCCTTTAGGAGTGATTCTTCTCTGGGCTCAATCATAGAATAGAAAATGAAATTATTTTAGCGAAAATTTCCCGGTTCCGATAATGAAATCCTCACAAAACAAAAGCACCTCATATTCACCTTTTATCAGCGAGGCTGATTTATCCCAGATAAAAGAAACAGCTTCATTCTTATTGGCAAATTCAATATCTTTTTTCATTGAGTAAAGAGATTCTTCACCCAAGAATTTAAAAGTTCCGGAGCCTTTTGCTTCATCATTTAGTGTGGCTTTGGTAGGCGTTATGATTTTTAGAAAGACCGTTTTCGTAGTGTGTTTTGCGACGGCATTTTTATCCAGATTGAAGGTAACTTTGATTTTATCAACCGATGCTAATTTGCTTGTAGGACGTTCTTTTTCGTTCCATTTCACTTTCAAAGGGTCAACCACCAGATTGATTGCCTTCATTTGCGAAGCCACTCTTATTTGCTCATCTTTCTCAATATTCTGTTTGGTTAATTCGGTGTTTTTAACATCAGCTTCTTCTATGGCCTGAGACATGGCATAATTCTGATCTTCCAGAAACTGATTGAGCTTGGAAAGTGAATCTATTTCTGTTTTGTATTTTGCCACAATCATTCTTAAAGAAGCAATTTCCTGACGGGCCTTGTCTAAATCTGACTTAGTCAAATTTCTGTTGGCCAACAGAGCTTTTATTTGGTTCACCTTGTTTTCCAACTCTGAATCCCTTATTCCGATGATGCTGTCAAGCGAGGCATTTTTCCCTTTGAAATCCAGAAGTTCTACTTCGGTTTCATTCAATTCCATCTGCAGTTTATCGCGTTCGGCTGATGTATCTTCAAGTTTGGTCTCAGTAAGTGTTATTTTGTGTTCCTTGTTTATCAGGTTATAAATCAAGGCTCCGTTGATCAGAAATAGAACTATGATAATAATGAGGAGGTAAATCTTACTTCTCCGGTCTTTTTCTTCAGATTTCATTTTGGTTGGTTTTGCTTATATTTAGGTTATGCTGATGTTCGCAAAGCTATGAAATAAAATTAAGCCTGAAAAGGTTTTTTTGGATTTGTCCCCGATAAAAAATTATTGATACCCGCGTGCAACCAATGGGTTGAATCAAAGACTAACTTCCGTGTTCCCTGTTATTTGATTAAAATCTGTGGGTGCATTTGACCATTTTATTATTAAATTTGAAACGATTTTTACAACGTTATTATGAAACATCTCTACTTTTCAATCAACAAGCTTTTCTTTGTAGGCTTTCTGTTGTTAGCCTTTCTGACAGCCGATGCACAGACCCTGAGCATCAAAGCAAGTAAAACAAAAATATGTCCTGGAGAGACTGTAACGCTTGAAGCGTCATCCGGATTTGTGAAATACCTTTGGAGTAACAACAGTAACGACAAATCAATCAAGGTTGAAAAGGCGGGTTGGTACTATGTTTCTGCCTGGGATTCCAATAGCCAGCGTCAAACCGATAGCATTGAGATTTCTATGATTAAAACAAAGACACTTGAAGTGTCCGCTCATCCGAATAAGTCAATTTGTCATGGCGACACTGTTACTCTTGAAGCTAATAAGGGTTTTCTTGCCTACCAATGGAGCAACAGCAGCACGGATCGCATGATCAAAGTTATACCCTCAACCACCACTAATTACTATGTTTATGCTAAGGACAGCAGTGGCTGTCTTGTTAAAGCGTTCATTACAATTGAGGTGAGAAATTGCTCACATGGAAAATGTGATGATTTATTGGCAGGAAATCCCAAATTGCTTTGCAAAGGCGGGTTCATCTATATTGAAGCAAAAAGCGGATTTAAGACCTATAGTTGGAGCAATTCTAAAACAGACAGGGTTATTAAAGTCACAAACCCGGGAACCTATATCCTGACAGTATATGACTCAGCCAATAACAAATGTGTTGACAGCATCAAAGTTGAATATTATCAAACAAAACAAGTTGAAATCATCAGTAATCCCAAAGGTGCCAAAATATGCAGGGGAGAAAAAATAACACTAAAAGGAACCGATGGTTACAAATCTTATAGTTGGTCAAACAATGCCCAAACACAAAGTACAACTGTTGATCCAACCACCAGTACAAAATTCTATTTGACGGTAACTGATCAGAACGGTTGTACCAGTTCAACATATATTTATGTTCAGGTAGATTCTTGCAAAGGCATAGACAGTACCAGTTGTAAAAACCTGATCAAAGATAGGGAAATCAAAAATTGCCATGGTGACACTGTAAAACTGGAGGCTCCTTATGGCTTCCTCTATTATAAATGGACCGATGGAAAGAACTTTGTCAGAGACGGTCGCTACATCGTTCTTGTAGAAGGGGGTACATACTATCTGATGGTGAAGGACAGCTCTAATAACTACTGTTTCGACACTGTTTACATTTCGAAATTCGAAAGCAAGGACTTGAAAATAGAAGTTACTCCATACAAACAGTATTATTGTATGGGAGATACGGTAGAAATCTCAGCGAGCAATGGTTTTGTATCTTTTGATTGGAGCAACTTAAAAACTACGAGTTCATTCAAACTGATCTTAGAAAAGAGTATCGAACTTTCTTTGACTGCCATTGACAGTAATGGTTGTAAAACGAAAAAGGGGATCAACATCTTGGTAAAAGATTGTGGCCTCGGTCACGACACCTGTGCCAACCTGATTACAGCCTATCCTGGAAAAATATCTTGCGACAGCGATTCTGTCAAACTCATTGGCAAAGAAGGTTTCAGCACTTATAGCTGGTCGAACAGCAACACGAGCCGTTATTTCTACACTAAAACTGCGGGTAAGTATATTCTTGAAGCCAAAACCACTAATAACAAAGTGTGCCGCGATTCAATAGAAATAGCCTTTTACAAAAAACAAGCTTTCGGTCTGACGGCCGATTCAGCGGTATGTCCCGGTGATACTGTAGTTTTTGAAGCAACAGGGGGCATGAAGAGTTATGGATGGAGTTTGGGCAAAGATTTTAGCAATAAGAATCGGGCTGTTTTGATACTGCATGAGGGTAAAAAAGTGGTGGTAGAGGCTACGGATTCAAATGGCTGTCATTACAGGGCTGAGGTTACCGTGAAAATTTATGACAGTTGCAACCACAAGAAATATTCTGAGAACTTCTCTCTGTATCCAAACCCGACCAAGGATTATTTAACAATCGAAATAAAAGACACACTTGATCACGATGCATACGTCTATATATACGACAGACACGGCAAGCTGGTTATGAAGGAGATATGGTATAAGGGAAGTAAAACGTTGAAGCTCGATCTTAGTAATCTGCAAAGTGGCGTTTATATCGTGAAAATTGCGACAAAGAATGGTATTGCCGTTTTCAAGGTAACGAAACAATAATTCTGACCATTACCCGAACAAATTTCTGATATAAAGAGCTGCCTCAGGGCAGCTCTTTATGCGATATGGAATAACTTTTTTGTTAAGATCTTATGGTTAACCTTGAAGCAGATATTCATATTTCATATAGCGGCTCAAAGCAGAATAATGGCTGATGTAAACCCCGTTTGTTCCTTCCAAAATGCCCAGTTGCAGGAAGTACTTTTTCAGAAACATGGCCGCATAAGCCAGATATGGTTTTAAGAAAAAAACTTTTTGACCTTTCTTCTTCATTTCGGCGGCGGCGAGGCGGGCGTACTTCTCAACTGTTTTCTTATGATCCGCTGTTGAGTTGATCGTATAATGATGCAGATCGCCTTTCAGATGGATTGTGGGAGTTCCCTTTTTTAGTACAAGTTGTTCATGCACAAAATCGCCCTGCCATTCGGCAGCGTCTTTTGGGAATAGTCTGACTTTTTTGTCGGGGTACCAACCACAGTAACGCACCGGAATGTGCCGGTAAAAATTCAGGCGGTTGAAGCTATAGGCTCCCGTCAGTGCGGGTTTAACTTTTAGGATAGACTTTTTCAAGGATTCACTCAAAACTTCGTCGGCGTCGATAGACAAAATGTAGGAACCTTTGGCCAGACTATTGGCATAGTTCTTTGAAGCAGCATATCCTTTCCAAACCTGCTGCACCACCTTAGCGTTCAGGCTTTCGCAAATTTCAACCGTCTTGTCGCTGCTGAAGGAATCCAATACAACAATTTCGTCAACGACATCCTTTAGTGAATTCAGGCAGCGGGCAATGTTCGCTTCTTCATTCAAGGTGATAATAACGGCGGAGATGGATGGCATTTCTTTCAGAAGTTAGGAGATAATTGAATGGCAAATTTAAGTTCAACTTCCATTCCTATTCTTGTGAGCAGTATTGGTCAATATAAGTTTGGGCTGATGCATCTCCACGTTCTTTGGCTATGTTAAAGTCCTTGCAAGCTCTTTCTTTTTGACCTAAAGCATATTCATATATACCTCGATATAGATAAGCGTTAACTCTATCTGTTTTCAGATCAATAGCCTGTGACAGGTCGTTAACAGCTTTTTGATATTCTTTGATTTCTGAGTAAAAGCGGCCTCTAAAATAATATCCATTTGCGAAGTCCTTTTTTATTTTGATTACTTCTGTCATATCCGCAATTGCACCATTTATATCTCCCTGGTTATGTCGGAATGAAGCTCTTTGGAATACTGCAAATAGGAAATCGGGCTTCAAAGATATAGCCTTACTTACGTTATTCACACTTTCTACATTCTTACCAAGGAATGATTCTGTCAGGGCTTTAGAATAAAAAGCAAAGGTGAATTTGGGGTTAATTTCAATTGCCTTATCATAGTTCTCAAGTGATTTGTTGTATTCACCCAACAAGAAGTAAGTCTGACCAAGTCCGTAAAAAGCGTTTGCATTTTTGTTGTCAGCTTTAATCGCTAATTCAAACTCTCGGATAGCCTTTTCGTATTCGCAAGAGAGAAAATAGTCGTTGCCTTTGATAAAATGATTATCACATTGGTTTTGATTCCGATTGCTACAAGCCGCTAAAAAGGCAAATCCGCTTAACAGTAATGCAAGTGATCGAAACCTATTTGACATAATGATAGCAGTACGTTTGACTTTTGTTTATTCATTTTGATAAAATATAAGGACACTATTCGTTAAGCCTTTGGTTCAAATCAAGCCTGAATTTGCGGGCGGTGTCTTTGGCAATGTCATAACCGGCATCGGCATGACGAATGACGCCCATAGCCGGGTCGTTGTGCAAGACTCTTCTGAGCCGAACTTCGGCCTCTTTGGTTCCGTCTGCAACTATCACCATTCCGGCATGTATGGAATAACCGATACCTACTCCGCCTCCATGATGCAGTGAAACCCATCCGGCTCCTCCGGCAGTGTTGATTAGGGCATTGAGCAAAGGCCAGTCGGCAATCGCATCCGATCCGTCTTTCATTGCCTCTGTTTCACGGTTGGGCGAAGCCACTGAACCAGTGTCCAGATGGTCTCTGCCGATGACAATCGGGGCTTTCACCTTTCCCTCCTTCACCAGGTTGTTGAAAGCTACCCCTGCTTTTTCACGTTCACCCTGTCCGAGCCAGCAAATACGGGCGGGCAATCCCTGAAATGCAATCCGTTCTCTTGCCATTTTTATCCAGCGTTTGAGTCCTTCGTTTTCAGGAAAAAGATCAAGAATAACCTGATCTGTGGTATAAATATCTTCAGGGTCTCCACTAAGAGCTACCCACCGAAACGGGCCCCTGCCTTCGCAAAATTGCGGACGAATAAAAGCCGGTACGAATCCGGGATAATCGAAGGCATTTTTAACCCCTTTTTCCAGAGCTCTTCCCCGCAGGTTGTTGCCATAATCAAAAGTGACACTGCCCTTTTTCTGAAAGGCCAGCATCAGTTCCACATGTGTGGCCATGGTGTCATAGCTGCGTTCGAGGTATTCTTCGGGGTTAAAAGCCCTGATGCGGTCGGCGGTTTCCACATCCCATCCCTGCGGGAAATAACCCACCAGTGGATCGTGTGCCGAGGTTTGGTCGGTCAGCAAGTCGGGGACGATATTCCTTTCCATCAATCTTTCCAACAGATCAACTGCATTGCCGGGCCAGCCTATGGACACTGCGGCCTTTTTTTCTTTGGCGATCAAAACCTTGTCAATAGCTTCATCCAGGTTGCGGATCATGAAATCGAGGTAACGCGTTTCGAGGCGTTTTCTGATCCGCCATTCTTCCATTTCTGCCGCCAGGCAAACGCCTTCGTTCATAGTGACAGCCAGAGGTTGAGCACCGCCCATACCACCGAGACCAGCAGTGACACTCAAGGTGCCGGATAGACTGCCATTGAAATGCTGACGGGCTGCCTCACCAAAGGTTTCATAAGTTCCCTGGACAATTCCCTGCGAGCCGATATAAATCCATGACCCGGCGGTCATCTGACCATACATGATCAGACCTTTTGCTTCGAGTTCCCTGAAATGTTCCAGCGTTGCCCAATGCGGAACGAGGTTGGAATTGGCCAGGATAACCCTTGGTGCATCTTTATGGGTCGGCAAAATGCCAACAGGCTTGCCCGATTGAATGAGCAGGGTTTCATCGTCTTCCATATCTTTCAGGGCTTTGATAATCAGGTGATAGGCCTCCCAGTTTCGGGCGGCTTTTCCGGTTCCGCCATAAACAATCAAATTTTCTGGTTTTTCTGCCACCTCGGCATCCAGATTGTTCATCAGCATCCGCATGGCTGCTTCCTGTGTCCAGCCTTTGCAGGTGAGTTGATTCCCATGTGGTGCCCTGATGGATCGGACATTGCTTTCGGTACTCATAAAATCGTTTTGGCAAAAATAGGGAACTCGACTGAAATTGGGCTTTGATGTTATTATACTTATTAATCAAGCTATGATCGGGGCAAGGTTGAGAATCTTATTAGTATAAAAAGGTAATTAGAAGCTATTTACAAGAAGCTGTAAAATTTTCGGAATCAATTATAGAATTCATTTGTTAGATGGTCAACATTTTAAATTTAATCTAAACAAATTAGCACAATAATTAATTTTAACTTTATTTGCATAGTAAAAACTGCTATTCTCCCAATTTCTCCGGCTCGGGCAATTATCGCATTGTTGCTATTTGAGGTGGTTTTTTAAGTACGAAAAATGGAAAAGAAACAAAATGACCCATTGTAGTTGAAAACACGTAAGATTAGTTCGGGAAAACCTTTTAATTGCAACGAGATAAAAACAACTATCATTCAATAAATTGAAATGCTTTAAACAAACGGCGGTAAGCAAACACATCAGATAAAACATCTTTCTATCATTTTCACAGGTAATCGTTAACAATTAAATTCAATGGCTTATTGAATATGAATACACCAAAGAATAATTTGTCACTTCAAATCATCATTATAAAAAAATTCTTACAATGACACTATTGTTGTGAGAATAAGGGAAGAATGTGGTTTTCAACTTTTTGCAGGATCGGTAAGGACAATTTTCAAAACGAGATACCACGATGCGTGTGTTTTTAACAATGAACTTTTGAATGGTTGTCTGTTTTAGAATGCTCTTTAACCATTATGAAAAATAAAAGAACCAATTAAAGTCGCAACAAGCCCACCTATCCGTCTGCAATCAGATAAAATCGTGTTGTTTTTGGTCTTTGAGATATACCTTTTGATTTAAGAATAAAAGCTATGAGAAGAGCGATTAACAGTATGATGAAAATTTTCTTTAAAGCCTAAAACAAGATTTTTGTTAAAACGACATCGTTAAGGTAATTTGTTATCCGGACATAATTCATTACTTCCCCAGCTTAATATTTACCCTTGTTTGAAAGAGTGAATCAGAACGTACACCAAATCCTTTTGTGTTTTCTTTATAGTAAACACCAGAAATGGTCAGGATTACAGAATCTGATACCTGCTTACCAATTATCCACTTGCTTTTCAACCCAAGTGATAAGTTATTTAGGTCTTTGTCTGTTGTACCAATGGTGAAATTTGAGCCGGCTGTCAAGGAGATATCGTATTGAAAATTATAAAAAGCACCTTTCTCACTGATGAAAGTGTTGAGGGTGTCGCTACCCGACCACAAAAAGAGTATTGCGGTGTAGCTGCTATTGGTGTCCAAACGCAGTGTATCTGCCGGAGAAATCGGAAAAATGACGAACCTTTCTTTTTGAACCGGGAAGCTGTCGTTAAAATACTGAAGCAGTGCCCCGGTTATTTTCAGGTCTTTCCCACCTGACAAGGCAGGCAAATCAGGGTCTTTTGAACAGGAGGAATAAACCAAAATAACCAAAATAACGAATTGAATTTTCATAAAACATCACCAATGACCCTTGTTCTTTTCTCACGCCAGGTTTTGTTCACTAATATGTGAAAAATAATATCTGACAAAGTTTTAAGCACAATAAAAACTAAAAAAGCATCCATATTCAAAAGCCAGTTCATTGGTTGTTTATTTGTGGCAACATTAAAGCCAAGCAGGATGAAAATATGCATGGGGAAAACTCTCAGATATGGAATAAACATCAGCGTAGCAGGTGTTTTTTCTTCCGTCCTCTCGCTTTTTATATCGCTGATAGTAGAGAATATCATGTTAATCAGCAATGCACTACAAGAGTATAAAAGCAGACGGAAATTGATATCCCAGTTGTTGTTAACATCGTTTGATACTGTTATAATGATGAGGAAAACCAAATAAACAAAATGAAAGCCGCCGTAATGAATCAGAAAGAAAAAAGGCATACCGAATCTCCATTTGGTATCTGACCTGAAAGCCATAGCCAGCATACGACTGAAATACTGAGCCCCGATAAGCACACTTTGCATGAAATAAACCCAGATAACTTCACCAACGCTGACCTCCTTTATGACATATAGAAAAACGAATAGTCCGTTGAAAAGCAAAATCATCCAGAATTCGGGATCCGAAAAAATGTTTCGCCAGCGAGGGGTGGTGATCATGTGTGCAAAGATGGAAAAAGTAATGGTTAATTGATTATAATCAATTATCAATGTAAAACAAAGACATCAAAAATAACATCAGTATTTCAGACTTCTCAATCAATTATATGTCCACCAACAATGAGTTTATCAACCACATTTCCCCCAAAAGAATATGGAATAAAATCTATAGACGGAATTTCTTTGGTTATAATGATATTGGCCTTTTTGCCTACAGCAATGCTACCCAATTCGTGCGACAAACCCAATGATGCCGCACCGTTTATGGTTGCTGCGTTGATGGCTTCTGCCGGCAAAAGATGCTGCTTTATGCAAGCCAGAGAAACGATAAACTGCATGTTCCCCGACGGACTGGAACCGGGATTGTAATCACTGGCCAGGCAAAGCGGCAAACCTGAGTCTATCATTCTTCTTGCAGGGGCATAAGGCAAATCAAGAAAAAAGGAACAACCGGGCAAAGCTGTTGGAATAGTGTTTCCGGAAATTAATGCATCAAAGTCAATATCGTTCATCACCTCCAGATGATCTACCGACAAAGCACCGGCTCCCACTGCTGCCGGAACACCACCCAGAATATTGAACTGATTGACGTGAACCTTCGCTCTTAATCCATGTTTCTTGCCGGCGTTGATGACTTCCAGCATGTCTTCTACGATGAAATTGTTTTTCTCGCAAAAGACATCTACAAAATCTGCCAAACCTTCCGAGGCAGCCAAAGGAATCATTTCATTAGTGACAATTTTCAAATAATCAGCTTTGTTGTTCCTGTATTTCAAAGGAACTGCATGAGCACCGAGGAGCGTTGACTTTATTGGAATAGATGCAATCTCTTTCAGTTTTTTGATTACCCGCAACATCTTCATTTCGGCATCCAGATTCAACCCATAACCGCTTTTTATTTCTATTGCTCCTGTTCCGGTCTTCATCACTTCTTCAATTCGGGTCAGGGCAAATTTGAGTAAAACCTCTTCAGAAGTTTGGGCCAGTTTTTCAGCAGAATTTAATATTCCCCCACCTTTGGCGGCAATTTCCTGATAACTCAGACCATTGATTCGATCTATAAACTCATGCTCACGCCATTCCGCAAAAACCAAATGTGTATGGCTATCTACAAAGGCCGGAAGCACGATCTGGCCTGAAACATTAAGAATGTCAACTCCTTTTGATTCAGGCAAATTTTTCATTTCACCAAAAGAAAGAATCAAACCATTTTCAATCAAAAGCCAGGCATTATTTATGGTTTTCAGGGTTTTCATTTGAGTACCTTTCAACGATAAAGTTTGCGGTTCAGTTATTCCTGCCAATGTTTTTATATGAGTGATCAGGAGTTTCACTATTTTCGACTCATGGATATTTCGGCAATATTATTTAAAGAGCCGCGTATTGGCAAAAGTGTTTTTATTGCTCCTAACGCAACAGTAATTGGAAATGTGAGTCTGGGTGATGAATGTTCGGTTTGGTTTGGAGCTATTTTGCGAGCAGATTTAGACAAAATAACCATTGGATCCAGAACCAATATTCAGGACAATGCGGTGATTCATGTGGATGAAGGAGTGCCTGTAAACATTGGTCATGACGTCAAAATAGGTCATCTTGCTTTAATTCATGGGGCAACAATAGGCAATCATGTTCTGATTGGAATGCACAGTACTATTATGAATAATGTCAATATTGGTGATTTTTGCATTATCGGGGCACATTCGCTTTTAACTCAGGGTACCCGGATTCCTCCAAACTCATTGGTTCTTGGAAGTCCGGCAAAAGTTGTCAGACAATTGAGCGAAATGGAATTAGAAGATTTAAAAGATAACGGTGAAGACTACGTAGCGTTAGCCGGTCGATATTTGAAACATTTCGAAAAAAATCAATAAGATTTTTTCATAAGTAATTTGCCATTTTCATCCCAGTATTTCCAGATTCCTGCCTTTATACCGTTTCGGTATTTCATCTTGCACCGCAGGTTGCCATCCGTGTCATACACGAGCCAAACGCCATTTTTTTTGCCTTTGCAAAAGTTAGCTTCTAAAACCACTTTGCCTTCTTTATTGAAGAGACACCAATCTCCATCACGCTCCCCATCAACGAGGTTACCGCATTCTTTTACTTTGTCCTCCTGATAATAAAAAACTGCCAACCCGGAAATGTCACCGTTTGATATGGTCAAATTCAAATTGGTTTGGTCTTCACATTTTACCTGAAATTCACCTGTTACAGGGTAACCATTTTTGTCAACATACTTGTGATTAACACAGGCAAAGTCAACGGTTTGAGCCACTGAGGTCAAGCTCAAAACCATACAAATTGCAATGATCGAATTTCTCTTCATAACGCAGTGTTAAGTAGTCTTAACAATTTCTTAACAAGAATAGCATCCTATTCGAATACTACCAAGAATCAATCACTGATACTTATTAGAACATAGAATGATTTTATGCAAACAATTCGACAAGCGTGATTCTTACTTAGCTCATTATACTAAATTTGCCGCACCTAATAAATCAGAATTATGTCAGTATTAGTTGGAAAACAAGCACCCGAATTCAAAGCTCCTGCTGTTGTAAATGGCGGAGAAGTTGTACATGGATTTTCCCTTTCTCAGTATTTAGGAGATAAATATGTTATCTTCTTCTTTTATCCGAAAGATTTCACTTTCGTTTGTCCTACAGAACTGCACGCTTTTCAAAACAAACTTCAAGAGTTTGAGGCGAGAGGTTGTGCATTGGTGGCTTGTTCTACCGATACAGAACAAAGTCATTGGGGATGGCTGCAAATGCCCAAAAACAAAGGAGGCATTCAGGGAATTACTTATCCCATTGTTGCTGACACTACTAAAACGATTGCCATTAATTACGGGATTTTGTCGGGAGAATATACCTATGACGAAAATGACCAACTCTCGGCAACCGGACCAATGATAGCCTTCCGCGGGCTGTTTCTGATTGACAAAAAAGGAAAAGTCCGTCATCAGGTAGTTAACGACTTACCACTGGGAAGAAGTGTTGAAGAAGCCATACGCATGCTTGACGCCGTGATTCACAATGATGAAAATGGTGAGGTTTGTCCTGCCAATTGGATCAAAGGCGAAGATGCCATGAAGGGAACTCACGAGGGAGTTGCGAGTTACCTGAGCAGTCACTGAAATTAATGGTTAAAGGATATCCCTGTGCAGCGTTGATAAGTTGAAAAGTTGATGGACGAATCATTCATCATTGACAATTTATCATTGGCTATTAACCACTACTAAAGGTTTTCCTCTACATACCATAAAAGCGGTTGACCCTTTTGATATTCGATCAGGGTAAAATACAAACGCTTGCGGCTATACCTTACCAAACGTCCGCCCTGAACGATTTGCATGGGAACTAAAAAAGCGGCCGAAACAAAATACCCGACAAAACGAAAAGCATTTCTGCCGTTTTCAACAGTAACGTCGTCAGGAATCAAAACATCAAGACCATGACCCGCTAAAGGTGAAAGCGGAATGAGAACCGCATATTTCATTCGTTTAAATGACTTGGCACGCATTTCATAAAAAAGATTTATCACCTTGATGCTTGTCGTGTCGTGACCGAAATGAACCATAAAACTGTCTTTGTTAAATTTCTTCCACTCCGTTGAATCCCTTCGTGAACCATAGCTGAGGATTTGACATGAAAGAAATAAGAAACAAAGGAAATATTTTACCCTGTGAAGCGAAAAAATGACCTTCCGGTCTTGGTCAATAAAAGATGCTGTCGTCATTCGGGATCAAAAATAATTCTAAGCGTTTACTTACAGATCAAAAAAATCCTACTTTTACCCAATGAACGCACTTAAAACCTTCTTAAGTATTGGAGTCATCGGATTCTTGCTGATCTCATGCCATAAAAAAACATCGGAAGACGAATCTTTGTTCAACGACCCGGTGGCTCTGAAAATTTTGGAATTTCAAGACACCAGAGATACCAAACAGTTGATTGGCTATCTAAAGGCAAAGGACAAGAAATACCGGGCTTTGTCGGCTTTGGCTTTTGCCAGCATACAGGATACGGTTGCACTTCCGTACCTATACTTTGCCTTAATGAGTGATGAAGATGACGCAACCAGAAAAGCAGCAGCCTATGCCATCGGCCAAACGGCGGACAGTTCTTCGGTGATTACATTGTTTCAGGCGTTGGAGGGAGAAACTTCCCGCGAAAATCAAAGGACCATTTTAGAAGCCATTGGCAAATGCAGCAACAAAAAGGCTGTTGAATTCTTCAGTGATTTCAACCCGCAGAAAATGGAATTGATTGAGGGCAAATTATTGGGGATGTTTCGAAGCTCTTTGAGAAAGCAAAGTGATAGCAGTTGGGTGACACAAGGCTTGCGGTTTTTGAATACGAGCTACACAGCAGAAACAAGGCTGATGACGGCCAGTCTTCTCTGGCGAATCAGAAATCTGGGGTTAGATAAAATTTCAACCGACCTTGAAAAAATTTGGGCTGCAGAAAAAGACCCGGAAGTGAAAATTGTGTTGAGCAAACTTTTGAAAAAAAATGTACCCATGAATGACACTATTTGGTTTGACAAGGACTTTATTGCAAAATACAATGCTTTATTAAATCCATACCACAAAGCTGAAATGTTGAAGACCTTACAAGGCAACAAATCCCCTGTTTTTGAATTTCTGACTAATGAAACAAAAGCAGGAAATGCAAATGTTGTTATCACTGAAGCTGCACAGACTTTTGTCAATCTGTCAAAGACCCTCTATGGTAATCACAAAGTACTATCCGGTTTTATATCTGAATGTCTGTCAAGTGACGATCCTGCTTTAATCAGCATTGCTTGTTTGACCATCATTGATACCACAATTGAATTTGTACACTTTGAACTTGCATCTTCTGTTGAACGTAGGGGTCCAGACGTCATAACCTTAAAATACCTTTTTAAACACAAGTTGAATTTTCTTGACACAGTTCGCAACAAGCTTTCTCTACCCAGAGACATGGAGACCCTGGTTGACATAGATAAAGCGATTGCTTACTTGCAGGGAGTAACCTATAAAAAGCCCGAACCTGCTTTCAACCATCCGGTAAATTGGGAATATGTGGCGAAACTAAAGGCGAAAGAAAAAGTAAAACTGACCACCAACAAAGGGGTCATCATCATGGAATGGTTGCCCGAATCGGCCCCTGCCTCGGTGGCCAATATTCTGCAATTGGTGGATAGCGGGTTTTACAACGGAAAATTCTTTCACCGCGTGGTTCCCGATTTTGTGATACAAGGCGGCTGCCCAAGAGGAGACGGATGGGGGTCATTGGACTGGACTCAAAGATCGGAGTTTTCCAACTACCTGAAATACACAAGAGGTACGGTCGGCCTGGCATCTTCGGGCAGAGACACCGAGGGGGTTCAGTTTTTTATCACCCATTGTGCCACACCCAATCTGGATGGCCGATATACGATTTTGGGTTGTGTTACCGAAGGTATGGATGTGGTAGATAAGGTTGTGGTGGGGGATAGAATTTTGAAAATGGAGAGGGTAGTTAATTAAGAGTTGAGAAATGACTAACAAAGGCCTCTCAAAATATGTCAATATTTATTTTGCTTCAATTTTAACGATTGCTGTTTTGTGGACTTACTTTGGGAATGACCGAATTAATGTTTATGGTCCAGTATTCTTTATGATTTTCAGTTGCCCACCACTTTTCTCGATTAATTACATTTTACATTACCAAATAATGAAAGACCTTAAAATTTCTTAACCGGATTTGTACAAAAAATATACTTGGAATTTTCTCGCATTCAATGGGAGAAGGGTTACCCGAATAAGATACATAACAATAAAAGAAGCTATGTCAATTGAAAATCCAATTTTGCGGGAAAAGCATAAGATTGCAGTTAAATCCCTTCACTTAGCTTTTGCTGCTTTCTTTCTGACAATACCACTTATTTTGGGTCTAATGTATAAATTGTGATTTCTCATCTTTGACTAATTAACTCACCTTACGCAAAAATATCATCTACCATGCCTGATTGGAACGAGCTGGTGTTGATAAAATCAACAATTCTTCATTTGCCGCCTTTAATGCGGCCAGGTAGATTTTCGATTTCATAGCAAAATGGTTGAGGTTGTTTCTCACTTTTAACAATTCTAATTTGACGAATGCCAAAATCGATAGCATAAAA
>JAGVMN010000069.1 GCA_020053795.1 Bacteroidia bacterium
CGCGGAGGCTCCTTTGTTAATGGTATAATTACCACTAAGAGCTGCAAAAGCCCCGCTTGAGGAGAAAACTAAAAATGCAAAAAGGAAGCCGATTCCTTTGACCGAGAATTTTAAGTAAGAGTGTCTCATAAAATTAGATAAATTAAGGTAAGGATAATTTTTAATGTATGCTTATAAAATAAGTCGAGCCAAACTTATAACATAAGTTTCGAAATATGATCACATTCTTTTTGTTTTTTAAAAATATGACATTAAGATTACCTAAATGAACATTTTTTACAATAATGAAAGTTAAAAACAGACTTAGAAGGTGTTCAATAAAAGAGGTGATGATTTTGTCACCAAAATTTACGATAAAAGGCAAGGTGTTATAACTTTTACTATTGGCTGAGTGCGACGTTTGACACCCAGCATTTCAATCAAATTTCGGGTATGGGTTTTTACAGATACTGCTCAAAAAGATCGCTTATCTGCTCCAGCATGATTTGAACAGCCGGCAGCAATGAAGGTTTATTCCTCGAATTTTTCAGGAGTTGAAATGAAATGGTCAATTTGTAACTTCCGGTTTTCTAACAAGGGCTGGTGTTTCTTTTTTTGCTTGTTTTTTTCCGAAAACCAATTGCAATCCAACCCAAATTCACAGTTCGGAATTAATGACCGTTAATAGCACCGAATAAAATTCTGTACTTATCTGATGCAAAAAGTATTTGTACTCTATAAATTTGAGCAATCCGACAAATAATGCGTTTAAAAAAAACATGGGCAAAAATAAAAAGCTAAAGGCGAATGTCTTTAAGATGGTTAACCATATCAGGCTGGGTTTGATATTAGCGGTTACAGGTAATCTTCAGGTTGCAGCACAAGTTATTGATTATTCAATACAGAAAAATTGGTTAGCCCTTCCTCAAGTGAAGGATTTGGCAGATGTGGTGCCGGTGAATACGAATTTAAAAGACCAACAGTATGCTGCTTTGGCCGATGTGTTTTTCATTCACCCAACCACACTTTACAAAACACGGCACAGGAACGATAATTTGAGAATACCAAGTTCCAGACGAATTACAAAGGCAGTTGTCATGAATCAGGCGAGTATTTTCAATGGCAGTTGCCGGGTGTATGTTCCGAAATACAGACAATCTGGCTTATCTGTTCAATTGGCGAAGGACAGTATGGAAAAGCTGAAATCTCTGGATTCTGCATACTCCGACATAAAAGAAGCCTTTATATTCTATTTGAACAATCACAACGAAGGCAGACCGATGGTAATTGCCGGCCATAGTCAGGGGTCCTATCATGCTGTCAGGTTGCTCTATGAGTTTTTTGAAGGCAAACCTCTCATGTCACAGTTGGTGGTGGCATACATTGGGGGTCATGCAATTACGCAATTGCAAATGGACAGTATGTTCAGTTCAATTACTTACTCCTCAAAACCGAAACAGACAGGATGTATCGTTAGCTGGCAAACACTGGGGGAAAATGCAAAGGCTGATTATTTCACAAAGGATAACTGGATTTACATTAAAGGGACAAACAGAAGGGTAGAAGGACTGTCACGCCTCTGTACAAATCCCTTGAGTTGGGACACGGCCACAACAATGGTTCCGGCTTCCTTTCACCTGGGAAGCATAAAAATGACCAGTTCAAAAAAAACATTGAAAAAGGTTTTGCCAAATTATTTCCAAACGCATATTGAAAATGGATTTGTCATCATCAACCAACCCAAAGGAATGATGTTCAATGCACCATTAAAAAACTATCATATATATGATTACAACCTGTTTTATCTGAATATAAGACAAAACGTTTCAGAGAGGATTGAGGCTTTCATAACAAAATCAAAATAGCTTGCTTCGACCCGACAACTATCGGGTTCGCCCAGTTACTCATCTGAATGGCTCAGTTTGAGCATCATTTAACCTTTCATTCCTTCCACCTTTAACTCATCAACTTATCAAACGGTCACCTGATAAATTATTCAACCATAATCAGAATCTGATGACCACAGTTCCTTTCACCCCAAAAGGATTTGTATTGGCATGCTCCAGATAGTTGATGCGATGAATGAAATCTATACGAAGAAATTTAAATATGTTTTCAATTCCATAGCCAAACTCCGCATACGGACGCTTGTCAAAACGCCCGATTGAACTAACAGGTATTCCGAAATCATCAGTTTTAGGAATTAACTTAAAATTCTTGTCAGAAAGGGTACCATATACAACTTTGAAATTCACAAATTCACGCCATTTCCATTTTTTCAACAAGGGCATGCGGTTCAGCAGCAGTCCATTAAATTGGTGTTCGTAGTGTGCAGAAATGTATTGATCTGTAACGAACTCATAAAAGTTCATCAAGTTATATGCTCCTTTTGTACTGAAATAACTTTGGTTGCCACGCAATACATCCAAAAGGGGATAGGGAACCCTACCAAGAGTTTTACCTGCTCTTATATTGTATTCAAAAGTTCCCCAATTACCAAGACTGTTAAATTGCCATAAAAGAAGGCCAAATTTATTGTAATTGAATTGTCCGTTGAACACACCTTTGAACCCATGCGTATATGAAATGGTAATGACGGGAGCTTTGAAATTCCCCATGCTGATTCGTTTCTTGTTTCTGATGACATAGAGTTCTTTGTAAGAAAACCGTCCTTCAAGAGTAATGGTAGTATTGATAAAGGAAGAAGACTGGATTTTATTTTCGGGATTATCAAAGTATCTGAAATAAAAATTGCCGTAATGATCATATTCGATTGTTTTGTTGTTTAAGTATAATTTTTGAATGTATCCTTTCATGAATTCTGATTCACCACAAAGGCTAAATTCCTTAGCCCTGTTTAACTGGTTCGAGCCTAAAGTAGAGAAATTGTCGAAAAGCACTGCGGTTCCATAGTCTTTGTCGGTAAGACCCAAAAGCTCTACGTCATTTTTAATAAATGCCCCAACTTTAGTCCATTTTTTTCGTGAAATGACATATTCTACGGTGGCACCGTATTTCCATTTTTTGTCGCCAAAGCCATAAGCACCATAAGCTTTCAATACCCAGTCTTTGCTGAATATTTCGTTCGTCCGGAACCCTGCCCTCATTTTAAAACCTTCCAAAGGGTTTCCCCCAATGATGTATGAATAAGGCCCATAATCTATTGGGCCATAAGATTTATATCCTTCGACCATTGTCTCGACAAAATCAACATACGTTTTCACCAGAGGTTGATTTTTCAGTGAATCAACCATTTTATAAATCTTAACATCACCAGAGTCTAGTTTTTCGTGCCTGATGGTGTCCCAATGCCTATCGTCAAAATCATAGGCCAATGGATCAATCTCAATTTTTTCCTCAAAGAATTTAAGATCACGGTTGGTATTAACTCTGAAGTTTTTGTTAGAGTTATAATAGAGGCCAATCATACCAGCTGTATTTGAGGTTACTTCACTGATGTCTATCAAAACCCTTGTTTTTCTTGGAATCCAGGTGCCTGGCTCTACTTCCTCCATTTCCTGTTGAATCTTCATTTTCTCGATAAAATTCAGATTGGCTTCCTTTGTGATTTCCAGTGAAAGTTGTTTTAAAGCGAAAGTACTGTCTGTTACCCAAATGGTTCCGGTAAAAACCAAATCACGTTTATTTTTTGGATTCACCAGTATCACAAAGCATTTTCTCCCATCCAGAAAAACGCTGTCAATAAGTGAGAATACATAATAGGAGATAGACTGAATTGACAAGGGTGAAATGAAATCTTTGTCAAGAATATAGAGGTTGTTTTCGTTAAAATTGTATTGCTGAAATGTAGAACCAAGCACCTGAGCGATATAGCTGTCATCACCAACGCCAACGCCTTTTACCTTTGTTGCGTGGATGATTTCTTTGGTCCGGCGTGGCAATTTCCGGAAGTAATAGTCACTCATGGTTTCACTTACAAATACCGGCAAAACCGGTATGGCACTGTCAACACTTAAGCTTGATATGGTGTCGAACATGGCCTCCATAGCTTTGAAGATTTTTCTTTTCTTGAATTGTTCCGAAATATTATCAACGGCCAGTTGAACACGTGAATAACTTTCATATTCGAAAGATTCGAGCTTGTCAAGATTGTAGTCTTTCTTGTTTTTCTGAGCTTTTTTGATAATTCTCAAAGCCGGATTTACCCCGGGCCTTACCACAGTAGAAGCGAGAATAGCATCATTAGGAAATATTGCGAAGTTAAGGGTTTGAATTCCAGGCTTTACCGCTTTGGTCAATTTGGTATATCCAACATAAGAAACGGTTAAAGAATCGACAGGACCGGCAGTAGTGATAGAGAAAAATCCATCGAAATCGGTTAGCGTACCAATTTTTGTTCCTGTAAAAATAACATTCACATAGGGAAGTGCCTCACCTGTTTCACCATCCGACACCTTTCCCTTCACAGTTACAGGGGTTTGTGCAATGGCCCCAGAAATGCAGTAAAGCATGGCTATCGCCAAAAGAAATTTGGTTAAATTAATATGGAGGCGTGATGTATTGGTCAAAGCTTTGATCAGGAAATGGTCAAAAATAAGGAAGAGATTTTTTATTCAACAAGAAATTGACGTGTAGCGGCTAAAAAACGGTCAGGCTGATCGGCATGCACCCAGTGTCCTGCTTCCGGGATAGTCGCAATGCGGCAATTGCTAAAAAACCGTTTTATTTCAAATTCATCCGTCTGGCTGATATAATTGGAATTTGAACCCTTAAGAAATAGGGTGGGTTTTATAAAGGGTTCAACAAAGTAAACAGGACCAATAATTTCTTCGTAATGATTAAGAATGGCGTCAACATTCATTCTTAAGTGATATTGTCCTTCTGAGGTTCTGTAAAGGTTTTTCAACAGAAATTGCCTGATGGCCATTTCCGGAACGAGATATTGAATCATCTCATCGGCTTGTGAACGCGAGCTTATGGTTCTCGACTTCAGCAATGTTAATGCCCTGAAATAGACCTCATGGCTGGGTTCATATCTTTTTGGAGCGATATCAACAATAATGAGTTTCCTGACCAGTTCTGGCCGAATTTTGGCCAGAGTCATAGCTACTTTGCCACCCATCGAATGACCTATAATATGAGCCGAAGAAAATCCCAATTCCTGAATAAGGCAGGCCACATCGGCCGCCATCAGTTCATAACTCATCTCAGTGTAATGTGGTGAATGCCCGTGATTCCTCAGATCAACAGCAATTACACTGAATGCGTAACTAAGTTTTTGGGCTATCAGGTGCCAGTTATCCATCATACCGAAAAGGCCATGAAGAATGATTACAGGTTCCCCTGAATGCCCATAAGATTTACAAAAAAGCCTTATCATTTGGTTCGTCACTGATAAGTGTTCGATAAGATTTAAGAAGATCAACTTCTAACTCATAGATCATCATTCATAACTTCCTTACAGGAGGTTCTCAACCGGCGTATAGCCAAGTCCAAAGGCTTCAGCCACTTCTTTGTAAACGATCTGACCATCGATCATATTCAATCCAAGTTTCAACTCATTGTTCTCCTGACAGGCCTTTTTCCATCCTTTGTTAGCCAGTTGGATGGCATAAGGCAAGGTGGCATTTGTCAAAGCCAAAGTAGAAGTATAAGGAACAGCACCCGGCATGTTGGCCACGCAATAGTGTATCACATCGTCTATGATGTAAATTGGATTTTCGTGGGTTGTGGCCTTTGTTGTGTCGAAACATCCGCCCTGGTCTACGGCAACATCTACTAACACAGTCCCCGGTCTCATAAGTTTCAACATGTCGCGGGTAATGAGATGAGGGGCTTTTGCTCCGGGAATCAGCACCGCACCAATAATTAGGTCGGCTGTTTTTATGGCACTTTTAATATTGTATTCGTTGCTGTAAACCGTATCAACATTCTCTGCCATGATATCATCCAACTGACGGAGTCTTGGTAAAGAGATGTCCATGATAGTTACATCGGCACCCATTCCTGCGGCCATTTTGGCTGCCTGGGTTCCAACAATTCCACCGCCCAAAACAAGTACCTGAGCAGGTTTTACCCCCGGAACTCCGCCCAATAGGATGCCTCTGCCGCCCATAGGTTTTTCCAAAAATTTAGCTCCTTCCTGCACACTCATTCTGCCGGCTACCTCACTCATAGGTATAAGCAATGGCAAACTGCGATCAGCTTTTTCCACTGTTTCGTATGCAATGCAGACAGCACCCTGCTTTATCATAGCATGGGTTAAAGGTTCTGAACTTGCAAAGTGGAAGTAAGTGAAAACAAGATGATCCTTGCGGATAAGATTGTATTCGGAGGCAATTGGTTCTTTCACCTTAACGATCATCTCTGCCTTGGAATATGTAGTTTCAATATCAGGAAGAATTTCCCCACCGGCGGAGATGTACTCTTCATCTTTGAAACCGCTACCTTCTCCGGCACCTTTCTGGATATAAATTCTGTGTCCGTTTTTCTTAAATTCAGCTACTCCCGCAGGGGTTACCGCTACTCTGTTTTCGTTGTTTTTAATTTCTTTTGGAACTCCTATGATCATGATTTTTCTTTTAAAAGTCCGCAAAGATAAGCCAAGACCTTAATGACACAAGAAGGGTTTCTGATTTAGAGGTTGTTTAAAAATCATTGGGAAAGTCTGTTAAGCATAATTTTGATCATGGATAATTGCACCATTGCGACACTACAGGGAATCAATGTTTC
>JAGVMN010000015.1 GCA_020053795.1 Bacteroidia bacterium
GAATCCTACATATAAGACCCCCATTGACTTCCAGAGCTAACGTTTTTGTAATTTGCATAGCTTTGACAATTAATAAATTACAAATACGTTAGTCAGAATGCAGAAACAGAATTACAAACCATAAATTAATGAAATATGAAAGAATACAGATTCTCAGAAGAAAGTGCTAAAAAGACAATTAAGTCTCCGACAATTTCACGAATTCCGATGATTTTGATTGCGGTTTTAGGTGGGTTTTATATTGCGAATTCTCAAAATGGGGGAGCAATATTTCGTGATTCATTAGTTTTAATCCTGACAGTTTCAATTAGTGCTGTTGCGGTAACGATTGGATTGTTAATTGGAATTAAAAATGGGACAAAAACCTTAATGCAAAATGTCTATCGGATAACTGAGACTGGAATTGAAAGAATTACTCCCTCTGGACAATCCGTAAAAATAGACTTTGACAAAATCGACTTACATAAAACGTTGAAAAAGGGCTTGTATATTAAAGCACAAAATCAAAAGATTCTTATTCCAACAGGATTAGATAGTTATGATGAAATTTCAAAGCTGATACTTGAAAAAATAAAATGAGTGAATCCTTAAAATACAATCTGATTGGTATTGCTGTAGTGATTGCGTCGGTAGTTATATACACGGCTGACAACAAGATTGTTAAATTTATTGTGGGGATTACGCTAGTAATCGGATTGATTATTTCGTTAATTCAGACACAAAGGAGTATTGAATTGTCTGATGGACAAAAGAAATTATCATGGATTATTTTATTCCCATTATTGTCTTTGATTGGATACTTATATACTTTGATTAAATAATAATAATAATAGCATCATGGGCACAACACGCGGTATAAAAAATTGCCGGTATTGTAGGTTATTCAAGGGGTGCAGCCCGCTTCAGCTTTTGTATAACTTGATAGGAAATCGCCCGCAATCGGCAACTTTTCATACCGCCAACCGTTATAATGAAATAGCCAAATCTGTTGTGGAGCATTTTATCGAAAAATCAGTTACCGCAACAACTATAACAACACTGCAAGGTGTTCATATAGCCATCATCAATGCAAAAAATCATTTATTTCTTGCACCGACAAAAAACTTTTTTATGAGGCCCAAACATTCATGGTCCAAAACCCCTGTTAAAACTTTTGTCTTCGGGTGTAAAATGGCATGCTGATGTCTCGTAAAACCAACCTTTGGTTCTATGGCTCCAAAGACTATGAGTTCCGGTCGGGCCCAAAAAAGGGCTCCGGCACACATGGTGCAGGGCTCAATAGTGATGTAAACCGTACATTCTTCCAAATACTTTGAACCCAAGTGGTTGGTAGCAGCTGTTATGGCCAGCATTTCGGCGTGAGCGGTAGCATCGTTTAGTTTTTCTGTTTGGTTATATCCCTTTCCAATTATCCGCTTATTTTGTACAATGATGCACCCGATTGGAACCTCATTAGCATCGAAGGCTTTTTGTGCCTCGCGTAATGCCTGTCGCATGAAATATTCATGAGATAAAACAAGAGGTGCCGGATTTTCGATAATTTCGTGGCGTTTCAAAGTAATTTCGAATTAAAACATAATGGCAAGAATAGACAAGAAATTGGAACAAATAGATCTACAGCACCAAATTATGGAGTTGCTTAGAAATGACAACGGGGTCACTTCTCATTTCGATTATCATGTCAATCTGGTTTCTGAAAACGAAACGGTGCTTTTGAATTTGCTGACCTTTAATCCGAGACATGAGGATTACATGTTGTTTCACACCACCAAAGGTAACAGTTCTATTGATTGTCTTAAAAAGATGATTGCGTTCATTAAAACACAATTGCCGCAGCAGCAATTATATTCCTACACAATTATCTGGAAAAAGTGGAATGAGCAGTCAGAGCATATTTCTTATTTCAGGGCAGCCGATGAGCAAACGGCAATAGAAAAATTTCTTCATGAGAAGAACCCTGAGGATTATCGTTATTCTGTCACACAGAACCCCATCAGTTGAATATCTCTGTCAGTTTCCTCTATACTTTGGTAGAATAAAGCCATGGCAAACAGCGTGTTTTAGGCGTTTCGGCATTCATTGTTCTAAATTGTATCTTAATTTTGTCGAACTATGTATAAGAGGATAAGAAATTTCTTAATGATTGCGGTACCAGTTTCTTTACTGGCCATGGGTTTTTATATCAAAGATAAAACCCCCGGGGAGGATATTCTGATTAAGGCCATTCTTGAGAATCTGAAAAACTACCACTATTCACCGCTCGAGATTGATGATAAATTTTCGGAAAAAGTATTTGATAATTATCTCGATATGATTGATGGTAATAAGCGTTTTCTTTTGCAGGAAGATGTGGACAAGCTGTCTAATTACAAATACTTAATAGATGATGAAAGCCTTAACGGATCTTATGAATTCCTGAATTTGAGTGTTGAACTTCTTGAAAAGAGAGCGGAAATGGTGGCTGGTTTTTATAAAGAACTATTGGAGTACCCGTTTGATTTAACAAAAAATGAATTGGTGGATTTCAATGAAAAAATTCCTTATGCCGACAGCGAGGCAGAGTTGAAGGAAAGATGGAGGCAGTATTTGAAATACAACGTCATAACAAGGCTTGCAGGTTCATTGGATATTCAGGAAAAGGCACTTGAAAACAAGGATACTTCTGTGAAACAGAACCCACTTGACACTTTGGAATTGCGGGCACGAATGGCGGTTTTAAAAACACATAATGATTGGTTTGCACGAATGAAAAGGCTGAACCGAAAAGACCGGCTGAATGTCTATGTGAATGCCATCACATCGGTTTTTGACCCACATACAAATTACTATCCGCCGGCTGACAAGAAGAATTTTGACATTGTAATGTCAGGAAGGCTGGAAGGAATTGGGGCATCACTACAAGAAAAGGACGGCTATATCAGAGTGGATCGAATCATTCCTGGAAGCCCATCTGCTCTTCAGGGAGAACTTAAAGAAAACGACCTGATATTGAAGGTGGGTCAGGGCAATGATGAACCTGTTGACATTGTGGACGCCAGAATTGACGATGCAGTGGTTTTGATCAGAGGTAAAAAAGGAACAGAGGTTAAACTTACAGTGAAGAAACCTGATGGTACCATTAAGGTTATTTCCATCATAAGAGATATTGTTCAACTGGAAGAAACCTATGCCAAGTCCGTAATAGTTGCAGACAAAGATAAGAAGGAAGTAGGCTATATTTATTTGCCCAGTTTTTATGCAGATTTCAATGAACCCGGTGGAAGAAGTTGCTTTAAGGATATTAAAGCCGAAATCGAAAAATTAAAAAAAGAACATGTTAAAGGCATTATTCTCGATCTCAGAAATAATGGTGGTGGTTCGCTGGGCGATGTGGTTGATATGGCCGGATTGTTTATAGAGTCAGGCCCTATTGTGCAGGTGAAATCTCGCGGAACGGCCCCTGAGGTGCGTAGAGATAATGACAAATCGGTAGCATGGGATGGACCATTTGTCGTAATGGTTAATACTTTCAGTGCATCGGCATCCGAAATTATGGCTGCTGCTATGCAGGATTACAAAAGGGCAGTAATTCTGGGTACCGGAACCACACACGGTAAAGGCACTGTTCAACAATTCATAGAACTGAAACGCACCATGCGTGACCCAAATGCACCTGACATGGGTTCGGTAAAACTAACCTTGCAAAAGTTTTATAGGATCAATGGAGATGCAACTCAAATAAAAGGAGTGATTGCTGACATTAACCTTCCGGATAATTACAGTTATATCAAAACGGGAGAAAACGAGGATAAACACGCATTGCCATTTGACCGGATTGAACCCGCTGATTACGCAGCAAGCAAAGGACACATTAAGAACATGGCAAAGATCAAAGCACGCAGTAATGAAAGAACGGCGGTCAAAAATGAGATAACACTTTTGGAAGAGAACGCCAGAAGATGGCAGGAACAAAGGGAGAAAAATAGTTTTGATTTAAATATTAACAAATACAGGGCTGAGGAAAAATTAAAATCTGAAGCCAGTAAAAAATACGATGAGCTTTTCACACCAATAGATGAACTGGTCATCATGGTTCCAAAGGCTGATCAGACAGCCATGAAAGGTGATGTGGCCAGAACAGCCCGGTCTAAAGACTGGCAAACCGCATTGAAAAAGGATTTATACCTTTTTGAGGCCTTGCAGATTTGCGAAGATTTGATGAATTAGGAATCAAAAGACGCTTTATTAGAATTATTGGGTTAAGATTGCTGAGTCAAAGAAGCATTCAGCCATGAAAAATAACACAATGTTAAAGTTCGGATAGTTAGCAGTCCTTTTGGTGGTAGTCATCAATCTGCCTATGTTATCGAAAATTTCTTTTCAAAAACCGGAGACGACAAATACGGTGATAGACCCATCAGGTTATTACAACCTAACACATCCTCCTAAAGAAAACCAACCCGAGGAAGCAAAATCCGATAATGGATCGGCGTTCATGTCAGATTTTTTTGGCTTGCCAGCCGTGATTTTGTGTCTGGCAGTTTGGTTGGCCGTTAAAAGGGCAAGAACCATCTCCTTGACTAAGGCATTTATTTTCTTTTTGTTGAGTTGGCTGGTTTTCGAAGGCGTTGCTTATACCTTGATGATTTTCTCAACCATCACTATTGGAATCGGGTCTGTCGTGGCTCCTATTTTGGCTGCCATTTCCATGTATCTGTTTTTAAAAATATCCGCAAATACGATGGGCATCCAAATATCGGGTAGGACGAAAGCAATGTCATCTGGGTTAATAGTCTTACTAAGCATTTTACCCGTTCTGTTCTTTTTGAAAACCGCTGATACAAACAACTTTGCTGCCTTGTTGATTATCTTTTGGCAATTGGTGGCTGTATGGGCCTTATCTAAGCAATGGAATCTTGCAGATAGTGCAGAAACTTCTGACCATCTTATTTCAGAAGTTGGTGGTTAAGTAAACCGACACAGTTTTAGGCAGCCTCCAAATAGGTTAATGAGGCGAGAAGTTGATCTCTGACAAGGCACTGATAAAATCTCTAAGTATTGTGGCGATTGAATTGTACCGCGTTTTTTGTTGAGAATTAAAAAATTAACATCGGTTTGCGGATTGCCTGAGAAAACACTCTGATCTTGTCAATAAGTTAATAAATTGGCTATGAATTCGGTGACTTATACTAATCGTTTCATAAATTTTAGCTGCTGAAGGGGTAAAATAAAAATATATTATCAAAGTTGTTGGTTTCTAAAATTTGCAGAGCTTTTTTTGAAAGCAAATATGAATCGCTTCGAACTCATAGAAAACATCAAAGCCAAACGCAGCTTTCTCAGTGTTGGTCTGGATACAGAAATGGAGAAACTGCCGGGGCATTTGCCACGAAATTGTCAGGGAGTGGTCGAGTTCAACACTGCCATTATAAACGCAACGGCCCATTACTGTGTAGCCTATAAAATCAATACAGCCTTTTATGAGCAATACGGGGCAGAAGGTTGGCTGGCCATGAAACTGACGCTTGAAGCAATCCCGCCGGGCTTTCTGATTATCGCAGATGCGAAGCGGGGCGACATAGGCAACACCTCTACCTTATATGCCAGAGCTTTTTTCGGGCAAATGAACTTTGACGCCATCACTGTCTCGCCATATATGGGCAGGGACAGTGTAGAACCTTTTCTTCAATTCAAAGACAAATTCGTCATTGTTCTGGGACTCACTTCCAACAGCGGAAGTAAAGATTTTCAAAACCTGATTACCGGTGAAAAAAAATTATATGAAGTAGTCATTTCTGCCGCGTCAAAATGGGGAACCTTGGACAATATGATGTTTGTAGCAGGAGCGACAAAGGCGTCAATGTTTGCTGATATCCGAAAAATAATACCGGATCATTTCCTGCTCGTTCCGGGTATTGGTGCTCAGGGCGGCAATCTGGACGCGGTTGTCAAATACGGAATGAACGACAATGTCGGTTTATTGGTAAATTCTTCCAGAGGAATTATTTATTCCTCATCTGGATATGGTTACGCAAAAGCCGCCGCTGCCGCCGCATCTGATCTGCAAAAACAAATGGCGGCTTATCTATGACCGGCTATGCAAGAGGAGTTTCTGTATTTTGTATGGAAGAACGGTCTTTATGACAAGAAAAACCTGATCACTACTGATGGGCAAACCATCCAAATCTCACATCCCGGCTATCTTAATACTGATTCAGGTCCGGATTTTTTCAACTCGCGGGTACAAATCAACGAAACCATCTGGGCGGGGAATATCGAGATTCACATTAAAGCCTCAGACTGGTTTATACATAACCACCAAACAGATCACGCCTATGACAATGTGGTTTTACATGTTTGTTGGGAATGTAACGGAGAAGCAATGAATAGCGTCAATCAAAAGATTCCTTGTCTGGAACTTGGAAACAGAGTTTCAAAACTACTATATGAAAATTATCTTGATTTGGTTCAAAATGGGTTCAAAATTCCCTGTCAGGCACTGATTGATAAGGCGAGTTCTTTGGATTGGATCAACAATTTGGAGCGAATGGCAGTCGAAAGGTTGAATGAAAAATGTTCTTTGATTATGGACGAAGCTGCTTCTGTTACTTTCGATTGGGACGAAATACTCTATCGTCATATCGGAGCTTGTTTGGGTCTCAATGTTAACAAACTCCCCATGCAACTGTTGGTGCGATCTGTCCCCTATAAAACCCTGCAATGGCACAAGGAAAACCGGATGCAACTGGAAGCTATTTTATTTGGTCAGGCCGGATTGCTACAAGGTGTTTTCCGCGATGAATATCCAAATACCCTGCAAAGCGAATACAATTTTCTGAAAGGCAAATACAAGATGAAACCACTTAATACCTCTATATGGAAATTCATGAGACTGAGACCTGCTGCATTTCCCACGATTCGTATTTCGGAATTGGCGGGTTTGCTACAAATGCCCAGAGGAATTTTTTCTCATGTGGTTGATGTCGGCAAAATGGAAGACCTGCTTTCCTGGCTTTCTGCTGAGGTTTCAGAATATTGGCAAAACCATTTTCGTTTCGATTCAGAAACAGAAACCACAAATGGTCATATTGGCAAAGCCACTCAGGAAATCATACTGATCAACGCCGTAATCCCGGTGTTGTTCAGCTATGGCAAATACCGCGGCAATAATGATCTTTGCGAAAAAGCTGTTGATTGGCTTGAAAAAATGGATGCTGAAAGCAACCGTATTGTAAAACTTTGGGAATCGCTCGAAATTAAGGCAGAAAATGCCTTTCAATCTCAGGCCTTGTTGCAACTATATAATAAATACTGTAATTTTAAACGCTGTTTGCAATGTGGTATTGGGCAAAAGCTATTGATGAAACATTGTTCGGAAAAATGAAAACATTAAAACTGCTTCTCGAAAAACAACTTTTTGGTGTCTGCACACTTATCGGGCAGAAGCTGGGAATCAACACCGGCCGCATACGACTATACTTCATTTACATATCTTTTCTTGGCCTCGGTTCACCCGTGGTACTCTATTTCATCATTGCTTTTTGGCTTAACCTCAAAAGCTATATCATCGAACACAAAAGGTCGGTTTGGGATTTGTAGGGCTTTTCATTCTCGCCTTATGATTAAAGTCTGGCAGATTATCTGCATAGTTCATATTCACCTTCTATTTCTTTCGTGTATCCAGAATAAGGGTGACAAGAAAATTTTACCTTCAGGGAAGTATGCAACATATGTGGCTGGAATAGTTGAAAGAAAAATGCTGGAGTTTAAACATAGGAAGGACTTCAAGTCAATGGCGGTAGTTTTATTGTATTTGAGGGAGGATGGCAGCTTTGTATTTGGAAATTGCAACAATCAAATACTTCTTTCAGGTAAATACAGCTTTGAGCGGGATAGTTTGAACTTATACAATGTTTTCAATTTTCAAAAACAAGAATGGCAGCCTGATATGAGATTATATATTGATAAAGGTGCTGAGACTATTCACTACGTTCTGTCGAATGATAGCACAACCACCCGATTCGTTGAAATGTACAAGTTTAAAGAGAGGGTTTCCACATTGCAGCGTAATAAATTTAAACATCATTCTGGGCACCTTCGCAACGAAAACTGGCCATTGGATTCTCTGTATAAGCAAAACACTTATTGGGAACAAGAGAAACAAATGAGGTACGTTGATAGTATGGGTCTAAGCAGACACAAATAAATTGTGAAATGTGCACCCCTGTGGGTTAGTTCTTCTTTTTGCTGATGCTCCATTCTTTATAAGCATAGCCTGAATAATGGGTGTACTGATGAAGCGATTCTGCCCCGACTTTGCCAGATTTGTGCATTAAATCAACCTGAAATTTAGTTTGCATATTTAATCGGTAGAACAAATATAACAAGAGTCATTTCATTTAAAGGACATATTTATCTTTATTGTATAAATTAAGCCGTACATTCGCAGCAAAACTGAAACCGGTGAGAAATCTGCCGGATTTCAGCGGCATATTTTTTAGATAACATGTATGAATTATAACAGCTATAAGCCTGTACACAGTTTTCACATACCGGTTATGGGCATAGCCTATACCATAGACTCTCCGATTAAAGTGGCCCGATTTGGTATTTCGTCGGTTGTTTCTATAATTGAAGACCACCTGATTGAACTGATGCGAAAGCACTATTATCCCAGTATCCATCAGGTATATGAGCCAATTACCCGACACGACCCAGACTATAGAGCCAAGAGGATAACCGATTATCTCAACCTTGTGAACAACATAGTTCAACAACAGATGCAAAAACTAAAATCGGAGGCTTTTGAGCGGGGTTCAGAAATAGTTAAGTACTTTGAAATGTTGTCGAAGGATAGCAAATTGAGAAAATACTATGAAGAAATGCTGCGAAGTGGTGGTGAGGAAAAGAAAAGAATGCAGGAGTATTTGCGGTTTTTAATTGTTCCGGGAAGCATTGACGTGAACATTATGACCAAGGTTGATCGGGAAACACATGATAAACAAGGCATACCTGTGCCAGATGGTTCAGATGCAGTAACCGCCCTTAGAGGGTATATAAAAAGTGATCTTTCAAATTCATCTGTCATCTTATCGGCAGGTATGAATCCCAGATTGTATAGCTATTTTGAAAACTGCGATGCTTTTGAACCGGATGAAAATTTTGAATTTAAGAAGAAAGTCATAGTAAAGGTGAGCGATTTTCGATCGGCCATTATTCAAGGCAAATACCTCGCCAAGAAAGGTATTTGGGTGAGCGAGTTTCGCATTGAATCCGGGCTGAACTGCGGAGGTCATGCTTTTGCAACAGACGGTTTTTTACTGGGGCCTATTTTGGAAGAGTTCAGAAACAAACGAAAGGAATTGGCCTCGTCTATTTTTGAAATTTATCAACCCCTCATTAATAAGAAACTTGGTTTCAATTTTACACATCTCCCCGAAATAAAAATCTCCGTTCAAGGGGGCATTGGAACACATGAAGAAGATCGTTTTCTTCACCATTTCTATGACGTATCAAGCACCGGGTGGGGAACCCCTTTTTTACTGGTGCCGGAAGCCACCACGGTTGACGAACATACCCTTGATTTACTATGCAAGGCTAATGAGGAAAATATTTTTCTCAGCAATAACTCGCCACTTGGCATCAGGTTCCACTATCTGAAAGGAACCACTGCTGATCTGGAAAAACAACAGCGTATTGCCGTCGGAAAACCGGGAAGTCCCTGCACTGAAAAGCATTTGGCATTCAACACAGAATTCACCGAAGAACCTATTTGCACTGCATCGCATCGCTACCAAAAACTTAAGTTGGAACAATTGAATGATCTTCAACTGCCGGATAACGAATATGCCATTCAAAAGGCGGCTATTCTGGAAAAAGAGTGTCTCTGTGTGGGCCTCAGCAATGCCGCGGCATTGTGTTACCAGGAGGTCTTCCTGAAAAATCTGAAGGCGGTGAATATTTGCCCCGGCCCAAATATTGTCAACTTCTCTGAAATCGTTTCACTTCAAACAATGACAGACCACATCTATGGCAGAACCAATATTGTGAGCAATCCCAACCGTCCGCATATGTTTATTGCCGAATTGAATATCTACCTCAACTTTTTGAAAGAAGAATTGTCGAAGGAGAATTCAGAAATAGAAAGAAAAAAGTTGGCATACTATCAGTTATTTATCCAAAACCTGACCGAGGCAATTGTTTACTATCATAACCTCCCAATTGAAGCGATTGAAGATCGGTCAGCATTCGAGCAGGAATTGATCCAAGCAGAAAATGAATTGTCAAAACTGACTTTAGAGCATTCACTCCTCGTTTTATGAAGGCTTAAAGGAAGTTATTGTTAATATAAACTTCACCTTCCTTTATCTCAGATGCCAGTTGATGTATAGATTTGGTTTCAAACAAGGCTATCAGTTGTTTCTTGATGGTTTTGTATTGGGCATGCATGGGGCAAGAATTTGATTCTGAACACCGTTTAAGTCCCAAAACACATTTTTCCAGAACTTCGTCTTCACCCATAATAAGCAATACTGAGCGTACCGGCAATTGTTGAGCACTTTTCGTAATAAAAAAACCACCTCGCGGTCCTCTTACAGAGCTAATAACTTTGTTATCGCGGGCAAGCGACTGTAAGATTTTGGCTGTAAAGTGTTTAGGAGAATCTATGGCCTGTGCTATTTCCTCTATGCCTAATTTTTTCTCTTCAGAACTCTTTTGAGCTATGTAAATGGTTGCCCGCAGTGCGTATTCGGTTGCTTTTGAAAACATAATGACTTTCGATCAAGGCTGTGAAATTAGTCATTCTTCGTCCATTCTGCGTATGAGTCAGCGGTTTCATAGAGTCTCAATTGAATAAGTCGAACATTTTCCGGAAGTATAGCAGCGATTGTACGCTTCATATACAATAAGATATTTTCTGCAGTTGGTTCGTTTTTCCATAAAATCAGGTTCTCCAGATTTTTAATACCCCGATTTTTTTTCACGAAGGCCTGCGACAATAACAGCTTGTGATCCAGTTTCTCAACAATATAAGTCTTAACCAGATTTTTTAATTCCTTGAAATCTATGATGAAACCAGGGGAAGCAATATAATCCTCTTCAGGCACTTGTGCTGAAACAGTGACATGCAATTCATACGAATGTCCATGGATGTTACTACAGGAACCAGCATAGCCATGAATAGCATGTGCCATTTCAAATCTAAAGATTTTTGTCAGCCGAATCATTCAGGATAAATGGGAGCGAATATCGTTTGGCCTTTCTTCAATTCAAATGTGATAAATCATACAAGCTATAAAATTGTAATAACAAATGATTCGATCCGGCATTTCAAAGAGTGCGTTCTTTTATATTTGACGCTTTTTGACTTCTGACTTCCATGCCTTGTTTAACTGCTCTTTGTAAATTAAACCCGAACATAAAAAAACGAATCAAAAGTCGTCAGAACCAAAGGTCAGGAATAAGTGGGTTATTTAGAGGGAATGGTCATGTTTTGTTTTTACAAACAATCAAACTCTTGCGATGGGTTTTGCAAGGTTATTAGGCCATAAAGCGGCTCTGATGTAAAGGCATAAATCAGATTTTTATCGGAAATCTGTTGGAGAATGCCAGAAATAACAAAGAGAATTGTAACAGGCTGTTGCATTATATCCGCCTTACCAAAATTATATATGCATTGCAGAATATCTGATATTAAATAATAGAACGATTCTGCTGAACCCCTCATCGCTGAACTATTGTCATTAATCAAACATTCATTTTCAAACTAAATAGACTCTTATTCGTTGCTACCTTTGAATTTTCTAAAAACTCAAGAGTTGAATACAATAAAAAAAGAATTCAAAGTCACAGGAATGAGTTGTGCTTCCTGTTCTAATAGTGTTCAGAGGGTTTTGGCTTCTGTTCATGGTGTTCGAAATGCTTCTGTCAATTTTGCCAATAGCAACGCTTCAGTTGAATTTGATTCTGCTGTTGTCTCCCCGCAGGGTTTGAAAGATGCCGTTGTGGCCATTGGCTACGATCTGGTTATAGCTGAGGATGATGACAATGAAGCTCAGAATGAAGACGAAGATGAACAATTAGCCAAGCTCAAACGGAACACCGTATGGGCTTTATCAATGGCTTTACCCGTTATTATTCTGGGTATGTTTTTTATGCATCTGCCAAATGTCAACTATATCATGTTGCTGATTTCAACGCCGGTGCTATTCGTTTTCGGAAAACAGTTTTTTGTGAATGCATGGAAACAGGCCCGTCATTTCAGGTCGAATATGGACACCCTGGTAGCACTGAGTACGGGTATCGCCTGGCTTTTCAGTTTGTTCAACACGATCTATCCGGAGTTTTGGATAAGCAGAAATCTCGAACCACATGTTTATTACGAATCTGGGGCGGTGATAATTGCGGTGATCCTGCTTGGAAAATTGTTGGAGGAACGAGCCAAACACAAAACTTCCGATGCCATCAGGAAACTGGTGGAACTGCAACCTGAAAATGTTGTGAGGATATTGGCAAACGGCAATGAAGAAATAATTTCTACAAAAAAAGTTAGGGTTGGAGACACTTTACTGGTAAAACCCGGTGAGCGAATTCCGGTTGACGGGATTTTGATGAAAGGGGTTTCTTATGTTGACGAAAGTTCCGTGACCGGAGAGCCCATACCAAATATCAAAGAAATTGGCAGCCGTGTTTATGCAGGAACACTCAATCAAAGGGGGAGTTTTCATTTCAAAGCCGAGCAGGTTGGTGAAAAGACGCTTTTGGGTCAGATCATTAAAGTAGTCAGACAGGCACAAGGCAGCCGAGCACCAATTCAGAAATTAGTTGACAAAATAGCCGGAATCTTTGTTCCGGTGGTTGTTGCCATCTCTATTCTGACTTTTGCGGTATGGGCTCTATTGGCCGGTACAGAAGGCATAATCATGGGTTTGCAAACAATGGTCACGGTTCTCATCATAGCCTGTCCCTGTGCTTTGGGCCTTGCCACCCCAACGGCCTTGATGGTTGGCATTGGCCGAGGGGCTGATAGCGGAATTCTGATAAAAGACGCCAACAGTTTGGAAATCGCCCAAAAGATTAATGTGGTGGTTTTGGACAAAACCGGAACTTTGACTGAAGGCAAACCGAAGGTCACTGGATTTCATTCAATAGTTCATTCCAAAGAGGTTCGAAACCTGAAAGCTGTTTTACACAGCATAGAAAGCCATTCAGAGCATCCCCTTGCCACAGCAGTCAATGATTGGCTCAAAACAGAGCATATTGAAAAGCATCCGGTTACAGATTTTCAAAGCATAACAGGGCTCGGTGTAAGAGCCAAAGTTTTAGGTAAAACATATATTCTGGGCAATCTCAGAATGATGCAGGAAAATGACCTTTTGATACCGAATGAATTAAAGAAAGAAACGCGTGACATTCAGTCCAGAGCACAGTCGGTCACATATATTGCCGATGAAGAAAAGATTTTGGCCGTACTCACCATTTCCGATAAGCTAAAAGAAACGTCGGAACGTGCGGTCAAAAAGTTGCAAAAATCCGGAATTGAAGTTTATATGCTCACCGGAGATAATCAGGAATCAGCTGAACTGATTGCAGGGCAAGCATTCATCAAACATTTCAGAGCAGAAATGTTGCCATCTCAAAAGGCGGCATTTGTCGAAGGATTACAAAAGGAAGGGAAAATTGTTGGCATGATTGGCGATGGTATAAACGACTCTGAAGCATTGGCAAAGGCAGATGTTGGAATTGCTATGGGTCATGGGTCCGATATTGCCATGGATGTGGCCCACATTACTATTGTATCTTCAGATTTGTTAAAAGTTCCGGAGGCTATCAGCCTCTCGAAAGAGACGGTTAGAACCATTCGACAAAATCTCTTTTGGGCCTTTATTTATAACATCATAGGAATTCCGATAGCGGCAGGTGTTTTGTTTCCCTTCACCGGATTTCTGCTGAACCCAATGATTGCAGGTGCAGCTATGGCATTTAGCTCTGTAAGTGTGGTCAGCAACAGCTTGCGTTTGAAATGGAAGTGAGGTCATTCCGATGGTAAATTTATTGTTTGCCCATTTCCCTTTCGAATAAGGACGGCAGCAGGTCGGCACCCAAATGTGTCGAAATAATCCGGTGATTCTGATCTAGAACATAAATCCCGGGAGTGGTAGTCATAAAGTATTTTTCATAATAACGGCTCTGATACTTCGGGTCCCAGACGTTTGTCCAGTCAAGCCCAAGTTTGTCTATGTAGGCCAGCCATTTTTCCCTGTCGTGTTCAACATTGAGGGCATAAACCACCATTCCTTTATCTTTCCATTCATCATAGACCTTTTTTAGTTTCGGTGTTTCCTTTTGACACAATTCACAATCAGGATTGTACATATAAAGTACGGTGAATCTTTTGCTCATTTGATAGAGTGAAATATTTTGGCCCACTGTGTCCGGACAAAACAATTCTCCTCCGATAGCACCCAAAAGACTTGGTTTCATGCGGCGGGCTTCATCCTGAACCCTGAAAGTACTGGTTGAATCACTCCAAAAAGCTTTCTCATAAGTGAAATAATTCTCCACCAGCCAAACATAAATTTTCTCACCGCCCATCAACTTCGACTGGCGAAACATCATTGCCAGAAAATTGGCCGTGAATTTAAAAACCTCGCGACTGGCTTCAGTTTTTGGCATAATGTATTGAACTGACAACAACAATGAGTCAGGCGTCTGAGCGTATAGTTTCATGAAACTTGTCAGCTTGTTGAAATAAACCGGCGTTCGAAGCAAACGAGAATCCGAAAAATCGTAACCATCCCAATACGATTGCCGATAAAGCCTCAATTGCAAATCGGTGTCTATCGAACCATCAGGTTTCCTAGGAGTTGGCAATTCCGGGTTTTGTCCCATGATCTTGAATTTAGTAAAGAAAGCATCCGGATATTGGGTCTTGTAGGAATTTATTTTTGCCTTTCGTTCCTCTATCAGTTTCTTTTCTATCTTGTCCAAACTGTCCTGAGATTTGGTTGCGTCTGTTTTTTCCTTTTTAACCTTATTCAGTTCATTGTTCAGATTCGATTCAAACAAGAGATTTTCGTAAAACAAACGGCACTCCAAAGAATTTGTCGTAGCTTTCTGAATCACTGAATCGCCTTTTTCGCTATGGACATATAAATGTTGATTCTTGTCCAAAAGTACTGTCAGATATGAGTTGTCACTGTACACGGCGTAATATGTGCCCGGTTCATACGGAGTGCTTTTGACGAAAACACATTTTCCCGATTGGTCAGCTATGGTGGAGTCTTCAGGCAAATTATAGCTGCCCCAAATACCAAAAAGTCTCACTTTGCCGGAAGGAGAGCCTTTCAACCAAATTTCTATTGCAGCGTCTGATGTAGTCATTTCTTTGGGTGCTTTTTTACCTTTTTGTGCGTTTGCTGTGTAGGCAAAAGGATTGGCAAGCAGGTTGGCAATCAGCAGAACTATTGATATTCTTTTCATCAGTGCAAATATAGTTGTTGGCAGTTTTTGGTTTCAAAAAAACAAGTGAACATCCTGTTCTTCCCGATAAATTGGACCAACCCTGGGCGTGACAAAAGGAATGCCTAAAGTATTGATCATTAAGAGAATGTTTGGTTTTTGTTCTTATCAAAAAATTTCATTTGATAAAGTCAGTACGACTTTCTTATTTGCGTCATATTATGAGTGGTAAAAAGTCAAAGAAGACAGCAAACAGAAACGATCCAAAACCGGCTGCCCGGGTGAAGCCGAAATTGCCTGAACCAATCAAATGGCGAGAGCATTTTGTAACGCTGATTGTTTTGTTCATTCTTCCGATTCTGCTTTATGTAGCTCTGCCCTTTCTCAAAGACCCCAATCATCTTTCCGAAAAGCAATACGTGCTCGATGACAAAATGGTACTTTCCGAAAATCAATATGTGAAGGAAGGTGTCTCCGGCATTTGGTCATTGATTACGGAAGATACCTGGCAGGGATACCTCAGAGCCCGATATAAAGAAGAAGTGAAAGACAGTACCGTAAGCTATGAGCAGTACTTGAAGTCCCAAGAAAGTCAATTACCCGGCGGAAGGTATCGACCCTTGTCACTGATTTCTTTTGCACTTGAATATGATTTTTTCGGACTCACAGCCTCCTCTTATTTCATAGTAAATGTGTTGCTTTATGGGCTGACAGCAGTCCTGATTTTTATTTTACTGGCATATTTATTTCCATTGAGGGATGGCAAATGGTGGAATATTCCATTCATTGCCGCACTTTTGTTCGCCCTGCACCCTATCCATACCGAGGTGGTAGCCAATATCAAAAGTAGAGATGATATTTTGGCCATGCTCTTTTCATTGGCATCCCTGTACATCTTCCTTAAATACTTTCAATCCGGGAAAAAGCAGATGATGTGGGTTGGCACTGTTTTGTTTTTTCTGGCCATCATGGCCAAGGAGAATGCCATCACTTTTTTGGCAATTATTCCACTGACTGCCTATTTCTTTCATTCAGTCAGTTTTAAAAAATTGTTCAACGCCATGCTTCCTTTGTTGGGGGTAACTTTGGTTTATGTTTTCATCCGAACAGAAGCGGTAGGGTATTTTTTCGACAGCGGAAAAGCTGTTTTTGATTTGATGAATGATCCCTTTGTAGAAGCCAAAAAGGGTGAAAAGCTTCCTACAATCTTTTTTACGCTTTGGCTCTACCTGCAACTTTTGTTCTTCCCGCTTCAGTTGACCCATGATTACTATCCGTATCAGGTTCCTTTGATGAGTTGGGACGATTTTCGTGCAACCCTATCTTTCATTTTATATCTGGCTTTAGGTGTGTACAGCCTGCTTGTTTTAAAGAAAAGGAAGGTCATCGCTTATTGCTTCCTCTATTTTGTGATTACCTTATCTATCGTTTCAAACCTTTTTCTTTCCATAGGAACTTTCATGAACGAGCGTTTTGTGTACATGCCTTCACTTGGGTTTTGCATTTTTCTGGCATTTGTTTGCGTAACATGGTTACCAAAAATCAAAAAAATACCGGCTCCTGTAATTATCGGAATGACAATTATCGCTTTTTATAGTTTGGGTTTTGCCTATAAAACAGTCATCAGGGTTCCCGACTGGAAAACCGACAAATCGCTGAGTTTTTCTGCCGTTAAAGTGTCCTTCAATAGTTCTCGTGCCAATCAGTTTTGTGGCTACTATCTCTATCGCGATGCACTGGAAGAAAAAGATTCAGTAAAGCAAATAATGATGTTGGATGAGGCATTGCCCTATATTGACAAAGCCTTAAAGATTTACCCTGAGTATTCTGAATCGTTGAAAACAAAAGCCGGCATTATGGCGGCCTATTTTCAGCAGGACGGGAATCTGGACAAATTGCTGAATTCGTTTTATGACATTCAAATGGTGAAGCAAACGCCCTTTGTTGATCAATACCTTAATTACTTGGATCCAAGGGCTGACAGGAAAAAAATGCAAGCCTTTTATATGAGGCTTGGATTTGCCCTGACAAACAGTGGGGATTCACTTAGAGGGAATTATTATAAGAGAAAGGCCGGCATATAAGTTCAACAGACTCAATCCGTTGTTCCTCGTTGCCCGAATTGATATCTAAATCTCTGAATACCTGACGCAGCTCAACTACGTCAATGAGATTCTTTTTCTCCACATTGAATAATGCCGAAAATTGGTAATCGTTCA
>JAGVMN010000010.1 GCA_020053795.1 Bacteroidia bacterium
CTATGACTGCTCTTCAAATGATTAATAAAGAAAATGGAAAACCAATTAATCTTATCAAACATGCCCTCGCAGCTTGAATTTCAATCCACTAAACGGGTTCAGTTAAATATTTTCTATAATGTTTTCTTCATTTACTAAAAAATTCCTTTTAGCAAAACCTTGATTCAATAATTAATTGGCACATACTTTTCATAAATCCCAACAAAGTGAGTAATTATAATTTCTGACATGGAAACAGGGGGTCAACTTCTACCAATTCCAAAGCCATGATGCTATTGATGGATTCCTGAGAGATAGCTCTTTTTACCGTTGGTGTTTTACGAATTCTGTAATTTTCAAAAGGCGAAAAGCCTTTTTCAATCAAACCATCCTGGACTCCTTTATTATAGCAAGCCCTGAATGATCTCAATATTGCAGCTAAACCATTCAGAGAGTTTCCCCTTGAAAGATAATCTGTTTCTAAGCTCTTCAAAAACTTTGAATTGATCTCATGAAATCCAAATCTTTTTTCCCAACAAATTTGGCAATAACAAGAGCCATAAAGTAATATGCCTTTGCACTTCCAAAGCGGCCAGCCAACTTCAACTGTTTAATTTGCTCTGAGACATATTCCAAGAGACCAAATGATTCTATTTTCTTACTGAATCTTTCTTTCACTTCAATAATTGATGATTGCTAACATTTAACATCACCCCCTATGCCGTATCGAATTATTCTTCTATCATTGCAGAAAATTTTGAATCAATGATTTTTTACCCCACACTCATTCAGGATTTTAATACCGGGGGAGCCTTTTTTCTGTTTATTATTGCCACAAATCTTTTCTTATGGAGTTTATTCATTTCCTACTTGATTTCTTAAAAGACCCTTTGAGTACGCTTAAACTTTTTTTGGATCAATATGATACGCTTACCTATGCCATTCTGTTTCTCATCATATTTGTGGAAACAGGTTTTATAGTGATGCCTTTGTTGCCTGGAGATTCACTGTTATTTGCTGCCGGTTTACTGGCCTCTACAACCGGACGACTTGAAGTTGCAATTTTGATTCCATTGCTAATTTTAGCCGCACTGTGTGGCGACAACCTGAATTATTTTATCGGCAACAGGTTTGGGGCTTTCATCAAATCTAAAGAGCGGATATTGTTTCTCAAAAGGGAATACATCACTAAAACGGAAATTTTTTATCAAAAGCACGGTGGCAAATCGGTCATACTTGCCCGCTTTATGCCAATTATCCGGACTATTGCCCCATTTGTTGCCGGTGCCGGCAGCATGAAATATCCCAGATATATCTTCTTTTGCGTGCTGGGGGCAGTACTTTGGGTTATGAGCATTACTTTGATGGGATATTTTTTGGGTAGTAACGAATGGATAAAAGCAAATTTCGAAAAAGTGGTTATTGGAATTATTTTCGTTTCTATTGCTCCCATGATTTTTGGCGTTATCAAACACAAATTCTTTAAAATAAGTCAATGATATTATAGAGAAATGAAAAGGTTTTATCTAATAGGCCATTCATTGAATCATTCATTTTCGCCTGCTTACTTTAATCAAAAGTTTGACAAAGAGGCCCTTTCTGATTGCAGGTATGAAATCTTGCCTCTTTCATCATTATCCGGATTCAGAGATTGGGCATTGAGTCAGGATGATTTGGTTGGAATAAATGTGACAGTGCCATTTAAAATTCAAATCATTCCATTTCTCGATGAATTGGATCCAACAGCTTCAGGTGTATCGGCAGTCAATACTATTTTAAAAAAAGGCCACAAACTCATAGGGTTCAACACAGATGTCACTGGTTTCAAACAATCATTGTTGAATACCAATCGTCAGGACAGGCATGCTCTGGTATTGGGAAGCGGAGGTGCATCCAAGGCCGTTTGTTTTGTTTTAGATGAATTAGAGATAGGGTTCACCCTGGTTTCAAGAGAAAGAACGACTGCAGGCATTGGTTATTCTGATCTTACACCAATGCACATGAACCAGATTACACTCATTATTAACTGCACACCACTGGGCATGTTCCCGGATGTGTTAAGATATCCGGACATACTTTATCAATACCTTACTGAAAAGCACTTTTGCTATGATCTGATTTACAACCCTGAAGAAACAGCATTTATGAAAATGGCTCAGGTACAGGGTGCACAAGTCAAAAATGGTTATGAAATGCTGGTTTTTCAGGCAGAAGCAGCCTGGGATATTTGGATGAAGACAAATTAGTAATCCCTAATTATTTTATGGCCACAGCAATTTCTGGTACCTTTAAAATATAATATCTGCACATTTTGACATTATTTAGATTGATCAGGAAAATTCCTGAATGTTTATCGTTTTAATAACTTTTGAGAACGGGTTATAACTTCCTACCTAAATGTGGTCAAATAGTAGTTTTTGTTCCGGCTTGTCTGGCTTGGGTCTTTGGAATTTGTTCCAAAATCAGTCGTTGAAATCATAGAATTTGGCTTAGTCTGTTCAGCATAATGGCATAATGATTCAAAACAAGCTGGTAAGTGAAATCGAACCCTAATATGGAATTATCTTATACTAACACATCAAACCGAATGCTCCGCATACTTACCTTTGCTCTTGCGAATATTTACTGCAACCACTTTGTATTCAGGGCACATAGCCTGACTGTCGTGTTCGTCAGATGTAATGATATTGAGCATCACTTCAGGGAAATGGAAGGTTGTACTGAGTATTCCTGGCTTCACTTCATCTGTCAATCTTGCCTTAATATCAACTTTGCCCCTTGGAGATTCAATGCAAACCATATCGTCATCAGTAATAAAATGTTTAGCGGCATCATCCGGATGAATGAGTAAAACATCTTCAGTCAGAATTTCAACATTACCCGTTCTTCGGGTCATAGTGCCACAATTATAATGTTCCAACTCGCGATTAGTGGTAATGATATATGGATATTGCCTTCCGTTTTTGATGAGTTCATTGGACTCCACCCAATCGAAGAAATGGAATTTGCCAAGACCCCTTTGAAAGCTGTTTATGTGAAGAATTTCCGTGTCGGTTCCGTCTTTACTTACCGGCCATTGTTTGCCGTTATCGCCCAACTCATCCCATTTCACACCTGCAAAGAAGGGAACGATTTGCGAGATTTCCTGCAATACGGTATCGGCATCATAGTCTGGTTGTGAAAAGCCCATTCGATTCATTATGTCAACGATGATTTGCCCATCTGGCTTGGTTCCAGGCAACGGTTCAACCACTTTTTGCACTTTCTGAATTCGTCTTTCAGCATTGGTGTAGGTTCCGCTTTTTTCGAGAAAGGAAGCCCCCGGAAGAATCACCGTTGCGTATTTTGATGTTTCCGTAAGGAACAATTCCTGAACAACGAGTAATTCAAGATTCTCCATGGCGGCTATTACTTTGTTTGTATTCGGGTCTGTTTGAACCACGTCTTCGCCCATCAGCCAAAGGGCTTTCAAATCACCTTTTATAGAAGCATCAAACATCTCGGGGATTTTAAGTCCTTTGCCAAATGGTATTTTGGTTTTGTAAAAAGCTTCGTATTGTTTGTTTATTTCCGGGTCATATGCATTCATATAACCGGCACCCTGATGTGGCTGACAACCCATATCGGCGGCCCCCTGAACATTGTTTTGCCCTCTTAAAGGATTAACACCGACACCTTTTCTGCCAATATTTCCGGTGATCATGGCCAAATCCGATATCAACATGACTGTGTAGGTTCCCTGAGAATGTTCGGTTACGCCCAATCCGTGAAACGACATGGCGTTTTTAGCAGAAGCATAAGTGATCGCCGCAGCTTTGACTTCATTTCTGTCAACACCGGTCACGGCTTCCATCTCATCCATATTGATGCCGAGAATCTGCTTGCGGAATTCTTCATAACCTTCAGTTCTGTTCTTTATAAACTCTTTGTCTTCAAGACTCTCTGTCATGATGTAATAGAGCATCATATTAATCAGGGCCACATTGGTTCCGGGTTTTAACTGCAAATGATGCGTAGCAAAACGAGCCATTTCGGTTCTCCGTGGGTCAATGACAATAATCGGTTTCCCTTTAATGGCAAATTGTTTCAACTTGGCACCAGTTACGGGATGAGCATCTGTCGGGTTGGCACCAATGATCATGATGCAGTCTGTGTATTTGATGTCCTCAACGGAATTGGTCGCCGCCCCTGTTCCAAATGCTTTTTGCATGCCCAAGGCCGTCGGAGAGTGACAAACCCTTGCACAACAGTCAATATTATTGGTACCGATTACCGCTCGTATGAATTTTTGCATGAGGTAGTTTTCCTCGTTAGTGCAGCGGGCAGATGAAATTCCGGCAATGGCATCCGGACCATAGGTATTTTTGATAGAGAAAAGTTTATGGGCAATGAAATTATACGCTTCATCCCAGGTTGCTGCTTCCAGTTTCCCATTTCTGCGAATCAAGGGCGTTTTGATCCTGTCGGGGTGATTGTAAAAAGAAAAAGCAAAACGACCCTTTATACAAGTATGTCCTTGATTGACTTCGGCATCATAAGGGGCTTGTATGGATTTTACCTTATCATTAACCACCGATACATCAAGGTTGCAACCAACCCCACAATAGGTGCAAACGGTTCGCACAACTTTATCGGCAACTATTGATTTAGATTCAAACACATCAGATATGGCTGAAGTTGGACAAGCCTGAGCACAAGCACCGCAACTAACACAATCTGAATCGAAGAAGTTTTCATCAAAATCTTTGATGATTTTGCTGTCAAATCCGCGTCCCGACATGCTCAAAACAAATTCGCCCTGCACTTCTTCGCAGGCTCTGACACAACGATAACAATTGATGCATTTTGATAAATCCGAAGTCATATAGGGATGACTTAAATCCTTTTCTCTTTCGAGATGATTTTTCCCTTCCGGATATCTGACATGCCTGATTCCAACTCTGGCTGCTAATGTCTGAAGTTCGCAATTGTTGTTCACTTCACATGTGAGACAATCCAGCGGATGGTCTGTCAAAACCAGTTCTATGATGTTCTTTCGGAGTTTTTTTATTCGGATTGAATCTGTGTAAACATAAGAGTTTGGAATGACTGGTGTATGACAAGAGGCCATCGTTTTGGCTGCTCCGTTTTTGGCCATAGCTACGTCAACACTGCACACGCGGCATGAACCGAAAGGGTCGAGATTCGGAGCATCACAAAGGGTCGGTATATAATCTTTTCCGAAATTCCGTCTCACAAACTTGAGAATGGTCTCTCCGTTTTCTATGTAGTATGGTTTGTCGTTAATGAATGCGTGTTGTTCCATTGTTTAGTTGATAGGTTGATGGGTTTTTGCCGTGTGATGAAAAGCGTTTAACACTCGCCCAAAAGAACCCGTTTCGTCTCTGATATTGTTCAAAGAATCTTTCGTTGGAAATTTCGAATCAATTACCAATATGTTACAGGTCAGCAGCAAATGTATCTTTTTTTCAATCATTAAAAAATATCCGTTAAGATTTATTTTGCGTTCTCCTTTTTATTTCCTTATAACCTGAGTTCGGGATTTGATAGTGTGAATATTCATTCGTATAAATATCAGGTTATCAAAAAGATAAAAGCACCTGTTAGGGCTAATTTAGTGGTGTAAAACAAAACCAATGCTTTGAGACAAAATTATTGAAATTTTCGTAAAAGTTGATGATTTCTGCAATGCGTTTGAAATGGAGTACAGAAAGCTCCAATTACCGATACCAGAAGGTGTTAAGACACGAAACAGGAAATCCGGACTTTGTGATTCGGAGGTTATTACCATTCTTACTTGCTTCCACAACGGCCAATTCGGAAATTTTAAGCATTTCTACTTGAATAATGTTTGGGTTCATTTAGAGGCGGATTTCCCGGGCATAGTCTCTTACAACAGATTTATCGAGTTAAGCCATAAAAGTGCACCGGCCTTTATGTTGTTTGTTCATAATTGCTGCAGGGGAGAGTGTACGGGTATCAGTTTTATCAATTCAACCATACCCGGGGCTTGTCATAACAAAAGGATCAAACGCAACAAAGTTTTTAAAAACATAGCGGCAGTGGGTAAATCCACAATGGGGTGGTTCTTTGGCTTTAAGCTTCACCTGATCATTTACGATAAAGGAGAAATACTTTCGTTCTATCTTACCAAAGGAAACACTGATGAACGGGATGCAAAGAGCAATACACGAATGACAATGGAAATATTCGGGAAACTATTCGGCGACAAAGGCTACATCTCCAAGACCTTAAGCGATTTACTCTTTGCTAACGGCATACAACACATCACACAGGTAAGGAGGAATATGAAGTCAAAAGCCCTAAGCAACGAGGAAAGATTACTGCTGAGAAAACGTTCTGTTATTGAAACTGTAAATGATGAATTGAAAAACATTTGTCAGGTTGAACACACAAGACACCGCTCTGTCAGCGGTTTCCTTATCAACATTATGGGAGCAATTGCCGCTTATTCTTTCTTTCCAAAAAAGCCCACCATCAAATGGATATTGAAGAAACAAATCCTCAACTTCTTAATGCCTTTAATCAACAATTATACCTCGTCGCTTAAACCGAACACAGGTTACTAATGAACGATTTAAAATCCGATAGATCGGATTTCAAATTAATTTTCCATAATCTTGTCGGCTTGTACCAGCAGGTATTATGACACCGGTTTCTTCATCAATAAAATATAAGCTCGTTTATTCAATAGTAAATCACAAGCGACTAGGTATGATCATAGAGCCATATATGGTGCAGCTATCATCATCAGGAAATTTTTCACTTGTTTTCGAAAGAGCGATCAGCTATAATCTCAAATACTTTCCAGGCGAGACGGATGACCCGGACCGCAATGCAATAGAACTACTTGATTTACTGACAACCGAAGCCATTACCCGAAAATTTTCGCCAAAAAAGAGAATAAGACCAACCGAATTCTTTGAAAAATTAATGGACACAAAGCTCTTCAATCACAGCATCAGACCATATATAGAACATAAACTGGTGAAGATATTGAATTTGATTCACGACAAGGAAATATTCATCTTTGACCATAAGAATCCTACCCATGATAAGGTTTCTGTCCCTCCACATATATCAACAGCATTGTTTCATATCAGAAGAAGCGAAAGCGGCACCAATTATTTCATTACCCTGAAAAGTGGTCAAACGGTAATTAACCAATTGAATAAAGGAAGTCAGTTGTTAAGTGAAAAGCCTTGTTGGATGTTAATCGGAAATCAATTGCTTCACTTTGATGGATCATTTGACGGAAATAAACTGAAGCCATTTTTAGAAAAACCCTTTATGAGTGTCAGGCCACAAGCCGAGGAGCATTTCTATAAAAAATTTCTTCTTCCTTTAATTGAACAGTACCCGGTTGTCACCAAAGGAATAGACATCATCACAGAACAATATAGAGCAATTCCTATGCTTCAAATGGAGCAAACCTTAAAAGGCGGCTACGGATTAGTGCTTCGATTCTCTTATGGCCCACAAAAATTTCATTATCATTCAGGTCAATGGGTTTCGGCCATTCTTGATCAGACAGATGGAAATTTTACCGTAAAATGCATCAAACGAAGCAAACAGTGGGAAGAATCAAAAAGGAAATATCTCGAAAGCTTGCAGCTACAATATGATGGTTCTTCTGTTTTTTTGCTTTTAGATTCTGATAACTCAGTCTATAGTCTCATCAATTGGCTTTCAGAAAACAAGAAGAAATTAGAAGCAGAAGGAATTGAAATCAGACAGAATTTAACCAATCAAAAATTTTTCATTGGCCCTTCAGAAATATCCATTGTCTTTAACGAAACCTCTGACTGGTTCGATATTAGGGTCAAAGTAATGTTCGGCTCTTTTGAAATTCCCTTTGTGCTGTTAAGGAAAAATATTATTGATGGGAACCGTGAATATCTGTTACCGGATGGTTCTATCGCCATTTTGCCTGAAGAGTGGCTCCATAGAATGGGTTCTTTATTGGTGTACTCTCAAAAAGAAGAAGCCATTGTGATAAAAAAGAATCTGGTTGGATTGATGGATCAATGTTTGAAACCCTGGCGAACAAAGGAGCATATCGAAGAACTAAAAAAATTTGAAGTTATAGAAGCTATTGAGATACCCATTGGATTTAGAGGACAGTTACGATCTTATCAAAAAGCGGGCTTTGACTGGTTCTTTTTCTTGCAGAAATTCAATTTTGGCGGATGTCTGGCTGATGATATGGGACTTGGCAAGACCATTCAAACCCTCGCCCTTTTGCAGAAAGAAAAAGAAACAACCATTGCTCGAACGCCAGAAGAAACAATAATAGAAGAAGATGAAGAACAAGATTCGAAACCTTCACAGTTGACACTTTTTGAAACCCACAAGAAAAATATTGAACAGAACAATTTTCGCAGAACCAGTTTGTTGGTGGTTCCCGCATCAATTATTTACAATTGGTCGAATGAAGCAGCCAAATTTACCCCTGACTTGAGATTGTTGAATCACACAGGGTTGTACCGAACAAAAACAAATCTCTCTTTTAAAAAATATGACCTTGTCATCACCACATACGGAACCCTGCGAAATGACGAAGAGATGCTCCGAAGCTTCTTCTTTCACTATATCATTTTAGATGAAAGTCAAATAATTAAGAACCCACGCAGCATGACTGCAGCAAGCATCAAAAGCCTTAAAAGCAATTTCAGACTTACACTTACCGGAACCCCGGTAGAAAACACCATTCTTGATCTTTGGTCACAGGTGAATTTCTTAAACCCGGGATTGTTGGGAGGATATAAGTCCTTTCAAAAGAATTTTATTACCCCCATAGAAAAGGAGCGAAATGAAGAGAAAATGGAGGTATTAAAAAGTATTATCAAACCATTTGTGCTTCGCAGGACTAAATCTCAGGTGGCACCTGAGCTACCTGAAAAAACCGAACAGGTGGTTCATTGTGAGATGACCCCCGAACAAAAAAGCACTTATGAGAAAGTGAAATCGCAATACCGCAATGAAATAATGACAAGCATTGCACGCGAAGGCCTGAACAAAAGCAGAATGTATGTAATCAAAGGATTGACCGAACTGAGACAGATTGCCAACCATCCTGTTCTTACGAATAACGAGTATAAAATGTACTCAGGGAAATTCAATGAAATTACCCGAATGATCGAAACAGTGGTGGCCGAAGGTCATAAAATTCTCCTTTTTTCTCAATTTGTAAAACACATGCAACTCTTCCAAAACCATTTTCATCAGAACAGCATGACCTATTGTTATATTGATGGAAGCATTCCCGCAAAGCTAAGGCAGCATGAAGTAGAGCGATTTCAAAACGATGAATCGGTCAAAATATTCCTTATCTCGCTTAAAGCCGGTGGGGTAGGCCTCAATCTTACAGCTGCCGATTATGTTTTTATCTCAGACCCTTGGTGGAATCCTGCCGCTGAGAGGCAAGCTATTGACCGCACACACAGGATAGGGCAAACCAAAAAAGTATTTAGCTATCGGTTTATTTCTACCGGAACAGTTGAAGAAAAAATTGCACAACTTCAAGAACGCAAAAAAATACTAAGTGACAGTCTGATTGAGACCGAAAACTCTTTTATTAAGATATTGAACATCGCTGAAATAGAACAATTATTCCTTTAATCAAGTCATGTTGCAAAAGTCAAATATTTTATCTTCCTTGCACAAAATTTAATAATTTAGCAAAATGAGAAAAATATACCTATTGAGCCTAATGGCTTTATTATCGTCGGTTGCATTTGCACAGAGAACCATTGATTGGTCTGTTGTTGATATTCTTAGTCCGACCGAACTTGTAAGTAGTGACCAAAAAAACACTACCATTAACTTAAAGTTTGTGGTAAAAAATCTTGGACCTGATGCTGCTGACTTTGGTGATACCATTGTTTATCAGGTTTATTTAATGTATGAGAATGGAAATCAAATACTCAATACAAATGTTTTGTATCAAATTCTTTTTAAAGAATTAAAATCCGGCGATACCATGCATATAAGCCGAAGTTTTATACTGCCTTTTTACGCAGCACCCAATTCCTTTAAAATTAAATTTTTAGTTGTAAGCGAACTTTGGAACCTTGCCCCCGGCTTTGAGATCAAAAGAGAAGTACCTCCTTTGACTAACAATAATTCCAGCAAAAACATGGTATGGTTTAACCAGTACAAGAACGGAGTGGGTATAGAAGAATTCAAAATCAACCAACTTCTTTCAGTCTATCCAAATCCAGCTACTCATATTGTAAATATTGAGTGGTCCGTAATAAATGTGGGCAGCAACGAAACTGTGATTTCCATTCACGATATGCAAGGAAGACTTGTTATGCAGCAAACTGTTTCTCCAATAGCAACATCAGAAATTTTAGATATATCTGATTTGAACAAAGGAATTTATTTGGTTGAAATACAAAATGGCGAATTTAGAACCACGCAAAAATTGCAAGTCACAAACTGATTCTAAAATAAGAAATGTAACCCGTCTGCATGGCAGACGGGTTTTTTTTGTTCATTTTTTTGAATGCATATCTCCGTTTGGTGGATAACCGAACAGCAAATGAAGACATTCAATTACTGATCTTTGCAACACAAAATATAGAAAAATGAAACACTTAGTTATTTCACTCTTCCTTTTACAAATTGTTGCGATAAGCGGTTTTGCTCAAAGAAACATTGATATTTCCTTAGACGAAATAATCGACCCAGTGAAAATCTATCACAATCAGGTGATTAAGACCCGCTTTACTGTTAAAAATCTCGGGCCACATCAGGTGAAAACTGGTGATACCCTTTTCTATTTTGCAATAATGAATAAGGGTAAAAGAGTAACTCCAACCGGAATTTTCATTTTCAGCAAAAATTTATCTTTGAATGACACCTCATCTTTTAGTTTTGAAATATCTCCGGAACAAATTACCGGAATGTCCATCGAGTCGGATTTTTGTATCTTAATGGAAATAAGAAATCGCAGCAAAACAGACTCTGTGATTACTGAATCAATTAGCGGCACTGCCAATAATCTGAAATGTAAAACACTCCCCTATATTAATTCTAATGGATGGGGTGTGGGAATTAATGATTTATTCGCCATTTCTGATTCAGTGGTCTTTTACCCAAACCCGGCAAGAGATAAAGGCCATTTAGTATTAAACAAACCCATTTCAATTCCTTCTTCAGTAGCCATTTTTGATATAATGGGCAGGCAAGTTCTGAAGCAGAATGTTCAAGTTACCAAATCAGACGATAACATCATTGAACTAAATTTGAATACCTTAGACTCAGGTATTTATTTTTATGATCTCATTTTGAATGAGACCCATAATTGCAACAGATTTATCATCTCAAAATAATTGTAAATTTTATCATCTGAGAAGGTTAGCCCCGTTTGGTGCTAACCTTTTTTGTAAGTTTGAACTTTTCTATAATCATGACAACAAAACCTGACCAAAGTTCGACAGGATCGCATACCGATAAAAGACAAAGGCTTGAGACCAAAAAGGAGCAGGCATTTTTAGGCGGCGGTCAGGACCGAATAGATGCCCAACACGCGAAAGGCAAACTGACAGCCAGAGAAAGGGTTCATCTGCTTTTAGACAATGGTTCTTTCGAAGAAATCGGAGCTTTCGTTAAGCATCGCAGCACCGACTTTAGTATGGACAAACAGCATTTCATGGGCGATGGTGTTGTAACCGGCTATGGCACAATTGAAGGGCGTTTGGTTTACATATTCTCGCAGGACTTTACTGTTTTTGGCGGATCTCTTTCTGAAACACATGCTGAGAAAATTTGCAAAATAATGGATATGGCCATGAAAAACGGAGCCCCAATAATCGGGTTAAATGATTCAGGGGGGGCTCGTATTCAGGAGGGGGTTGTTTCTCTGGGAGGCTATGCCGATATCTTCTTTAGAAATACATTAGCCAGTGGTGTAGTTCCCCAAATCTCAGCCATCATGGGTCCATGTGCAGGTGGTGCCGTATATTCTCCGGCCATCACCGATTTTATTCTGATGGTCGAAAACAGTTCCTACATGTTTGTCACCGGACCAAACGTGGTAAAAACTGTAACCAACGAAGAAGTGAGCAGCGAAGATCTCGGTGGTGCTTATGTACACGGAACAAAATCGGGTGTGGCCCATTTCACCTCTCCAAATGAATTGGCATGTCTGAATCAAATTAAGACATTGCTTTCATACTTGCCATCCAATTGTGAAGAGCAGGCTCCACTTTTAAGCTTTGAATTGGCCGTCGAAAAATGTGAAGAACTCAAAAGCATTATTCCTGATAACCCTAATCAACCCTACGATATTCGAAAAGTGATAGAATTAGTTTCGGATAAAGACAGTTTTTATGAAGTACACAAGAACTTTGCAGAGAATATTGTGGTAGGTTTTGCCCGATTGGCAGGAAGAAGCATTGGTATAGTCGCCAATCAGCCGGCCTATTTGGCTGGGGTTCTGGATGTAAAATCTTCTCAAAAAGGTGCGAGGTTCGTGCGTTTCTGTGATTGCTTCAATATACCTTTATTAGTATTTGAGGATGTGCCGGGTTTTTTACCCGGAACTGATCAGGAGTGGAATGCCATCATCACAAACGGTGCAAAACTTCTTTATGCCTTTAGTGAAGCTACGGTTCCAAGGATAACGGTAATCACCCGTAAGGCGTATGGCGGAGCCTACGATGTAATGAACTCTAAACACATTGGAGCCGATATGAACTTTGCTTGGCCAACGGCCGAGATTGCGGTTATGGGTGCAAGAGGTGCAGCCGAAATTATTTTCAAAAAGGAAATTCAGCAGGCCGATGACTCAGAAACTGCCTGGAAAGAAAAAGAGCAGGAATACGCACATATTTTCGCTAACCCTTACCGTGCAGCAGAAAGAGGTTTTATTGATGAGGTCATATTTCCGGAAGAAACCCGTATAAAATTGATTAAGGCATATAAGATGCTCGAAAACAAAGTGGATACCAGACCAAGAAAAAAGCACGGCAATATTCCCCTGTAACATTATTTAAAAATAAAATGAGTTTAAAACTGTGCATCGTAATGCCTGCTTATAATGAGGCCGAAGTTATTGCCGAAGTGGTTCAAAAATGGACTGATCTCCTCAAATCGAAGTTTAATCATGAAGATGCCAGATTAATTGTGGTCAACGATGGTTCTAAAGACAAAACAGGGCGTATTCTTGATGTTCTGGCCGGGCAGAATCACTATCTGATTGCTTTAACACAACCAAATGGCGGTCACGGAAGAGCGGTTGTTACTGCCTATAATCTGGCTATTGAACATGGTTGCGATTATGTTTTTCAAACAGATAGCGATGACCAGTTTGAAACTACAGACTTTTGGAAACTTTGGGAGCAAAGGGAGAAATCAAATTTCATTTTGGGTTATCGAAAGATTCGTTTTGATGCACCCATCAGGTTAATCATTACACGCATAGTTCGTTTAGTACTTTGGTTATTTTACGGCGTTACCATTCCCGACAGCAATATTCCTTTTCGTTTGATAAAAACCAATGTGTTAAAGGAAATGCTCAGACGGCTTCCCAAACCTTTGCCCTTTGCACCCAACATCTTTCTTAGTGTGATGGCCTGCAGGGATGGAAACGAACTGCTCAATATTCCTATTACCCACAAAAACCGCCACACAGGTGAAGTATCTATTAAAAAGTGGAATTTGTTGAAAGTATGCTGGCGGAGTTATAAGGAACTGATGGCCTTTCGCACTATATTAGACTCAAAAATCAAATGATATTTTCTTGACAAACCTTAAATGAACTTGTTCTGGTCAATACGTTATTTTTGTCCAAATTTTACTATGCTTAAGGTTTTTTCATCTTTCCGGATATGGCTTATTCTTCTTTGTGCTTCGATGTTTTTACAGGAGTGCATGCATGATATTCCAAAGTTACCGCCGCCGCATGATAAGGACACAACCCCTACCGATACGAAAGACACAAGTAATCCTTGTCACCCAGATTCGGTTGACTTTGATCGTGAAATTCTTCAGATTTTTCTTTCCAATTGTGCACTAAGCAGGTGCCATAATGAATCAAGTCGTATAGGTGAAATTGTAATGACCAGTTATGACCATGTTATCCAAAGTAAAGTGATCAAGGCTTTTGACCTCAAAGGCATTGAACTTTATGAAAGAACAACGGAAACAAAGCCAGACAAAGTAATGCCGCCACCTCAAACGAGTCATTTGCCGCCAGATCAAAAAACCCTTCTCAACAAATGGATCAGTAAGGAAGCCCAATATCTCACATGTGAAAGCGATTGCGACATTTCGGCTGTGACCTGGACAAAAGAAATGGTACCATTTATTAAATTGACATGTGCAGGATGTCATAGCCATTCATTTCCAAGTGACGGTGTGGTATTGGCAGCCTATGCTGATCTGAAAAAAAAGGTTGATATGGGGAAGATTTTCGGCCATATAAAGCGAGACAATGGCTTTATAGCCATACCCCCAAGAGGGTCTCTTGTAAGTCAATGTAACGTTGACAAAATTCGTATTTGGATTGAAATGGGTGTACCCCAATACTTAAATGATGAAAACTATCTGTAAAGCACTTTTTCTCACCTTCTGTGGGAGTCTCATTTTTCAGGGATGTTACTATGACGTTGAAGAGGAGTTATATCCTGCAATCAAATGCGACACATCGGTTAATTCATTTACAAATTCGGTTGTTCCAATACTTTCTGCCAACTGCTATAGCAGTTGCCATGCAGCCAATGTCGCCATTGGAGGAGTGAATCTGGAAGGGTATGACAATGTAAAACTTGTTGTTGACAACGGTAAGTTGTTGAAATCTGTCAAACACGAGGCAGGAGCATCTGCAATGCCAAAATCGGGAAATAAGTTAAATGATTGCAATATTTCGAAAATAGAAAGATGGATTAAAATTGGTGCTCCGAACAATTAGCAAGTGTTTTTGTTTAACCAGATCAAAAAGCTATGATAAAGAAAAAGCACATAAAACTGGTACTTTACATCAAACTGGGTTTAATCGCTATGGTAGCCATTATTGTTTTTTTTGTGTTCAATAAACCACACAGAGATGTCGCTCAAACGGCCCCCGCCTTTTCCTTATCGGCTACTGAGCTTTTTAACAATTACGATGCAAATGAGGCTGCTTCCAATAAAAAATATCTCGACAAAGTGTTACAAGTGGAAGGAAAAGTATTAGAGATTATCCTCGAAAACCCTGCAAAACCGGAGGCGGTTTTCACTACCGAAAACGCTGCAGGAACAGTGACTTGCGGATTCAAACCTGAGGAACTGGAAAAAGTAAAAGCAATAAAAATTCACTCCACCATTACTATAAAAGGTGAATGCAAAGGATTCAACAATTCGGGAGATATTCTGGATTTGTTGAGCGAAAAAGATGTTCTATTTTCGAAATGTATAATAATTGATCACTTAGAAAAAAAATAAAATGATGAATTTTAAAACACTAAACTTAGCTCTGTTAATCATGAGCCTATTCTCTTTTAAAAATGACGGCGGCAAAGAGTATTTCACCAAAACGGGTACTATCTCATTTTTCTCTTCAACTCCTGTTGAAGATATAGCAGGCATCAATCATCAGATAACCAGTGCTTTTGAAACCAATGGGGGGAAAATGCAATTTTCCGTAATGATTACTGCATTTGAATTTGAGAAAAAAATGATGCAGGAACATTTCAACGAAAACTATATGGAATCTGATAAATTTCCAAAATCCACCTTTAATGGTCAGATAGAAAATATTGCAGCTATAGATTTCAGTAAAAACGGCACTTATAAGGCCATTGTGAGCGGCGATCTGACCATCAAAGATAAAACGAATAATGTAAAAACATTGGGTACTTTTGTAGTGAATGGGGAAAGTGTGAACGCCAAAGCAGAGTTTAAAGTTAAACTCGCTGATTATAATGTGAAAGTACCGGGTTTAGTGAGGGATAAGATATCCGAAGACATACTTATAAAAGTGGACATGAACTATAAACTAAAGGTCAAATAATGATAATTGCAAACATGATAAAAAAAAAAAGAAGAATAGCGGTCATTTGTACCGCTATTTTTTTGACACCATTTTTTCAAATTGCCTTCGCACAAATTGATCTTTTAGATGGGCTTGAAGACGAAAAGGGCCCTGTTTATACAAAAGCAACGTTTAAGACATCGAGAATCATCAATGGTCACTCTATAGAAAACCCGGCGGCGGGTGTTTTAGACTTCAGAATTTCGCATAGATTTAATACGATAGAGAATGGAGCATACGACTTGTTTGGATTGGATGGTGCTACTTTAAGATTGGGCTTCGAGTATGGGGTGAATGACAGGTTAATGATTGGACTGGGAAGAAGTACCTACCAAAAAGCTTATGACGGCTTTCTGAAATATAAAGTTTTGAGACAGCAGACTGGGAGGAAGAATATCCCTTTTTCTGTTTCGCTTTTCTCGTCAACCGCCGTCTCTACCCTTAAATGGCAATACCCAGACAGGAAAAACTACTTTAGTTCAAGAATGGCCTATAGTCACCAACTGCTTATAGCCCGCAAATTTTCATCTTCCACCTCCATTCAGTTAACACCAACGTTGGTTCATTACAATCTGGTTCAAAAGAAGGAATATAAACATGACGTTTTCGCCATAGGAATTGGTGGCCGACAAAAATTAAGTAAAAGGGTTTCTTTCAATGCCGAGTATTTCTTTGTTTTACCAAATCAGATCAACAAGGAGAACACCAATTCGCTTTCATTCGGTTTTGATATAGAAACAGGCGGCCATGTGTTTCAGTTGCTCTTTACCAATTCAATGGCCATGATAGAAAAAGGATTTATTGGAGAAACCAAGGGCGACTGGCTAAAAGGCAGAATCCGTTTTGGTTTCAATCTTTCCAGAGTTTTTACCCTTGTAGATAAGAAAGAGTGAACCGGATTTTGGCGTAAACTTAACAAAAAGCCATCACCGGAAGCCACACCAGATAAGTCAATATTTTTAATACGGGTAATTTCATTTGCCTGATGGACAATTGACAACCGTAAATGGTTGGTTTGGATTGGATTTCTTTTTTGGGATGGGTTCTTCATTGGTTTTGACAATTGTAATTTTAAAAGGCAATTAGTCAGCGATAAAAAATGATGACTATCGCCGGGAGGATTGTAAGAGAGTTGCAACGCAAACTCCCGCCCCACCATTGTTATAATCCGCAATTCATGTTGTACAAGAGGGTTTTGGCTCAAAAAAAGGAAGACAGCAATAAGATTCTATTCTGAGAACAAAGACATCAGGTGTAA